>JAADHM010000012.1 GCA_013151855.1 FCB group bacterium
CCATTTTTTATAACTTTATAATGAATATAATATTCCATCTCATACTTGCCCAGCCAATCCTGATTAATGTTTATCGTTATATCATCAAACAAATCAAGACGATAGGCTCTAAAGCCACAAGTAATATCGGTACCTTTGAAACCGAGAATGAAATTGGCAATTATGGTAAATAACTTGATGGCCAGATGTCGAAAAACAGGTAAATGAGGCGCATTGCCACCCTCTAAATAGCGGGAACCTTGAACATAATCAGCTTTATTATCTATAATGGGCTGGATGAGGCGATCAATTTCCGCAGGGAGCATTTTCCCGTTCCCAGCCATAATAACAATAACATCGAAATTATTTTCCCGACCATAACCGATAGCTTCTTTAATCCCAACTCCCACTCCATAATTTTTTTCGTGGCGGATAATATTAAAATTTTGGCTTTGCAGATAATCATACGTGCCATCATCGGAACCATCATCAATAAAAAGAAGCGTATAGTCGTTATTTTCGGGGAATTTCCGAACTAAATTCTTGAGCTTTTCCCCTTCGTTATAGATAAGAACAGCAACTAAGATTTTTTTATTCAATTGCATTAACCAATTTCAAGTAATACTACTTTACCATCTTGTAACATATATGAAAGACCACAAGAACAAACTGCTTTCGAGGTATTTTTATCAAAATTAAGTTTTTTAGAACATTTACAAATATAACCGGCAAAAACCGCCGGATTGCCATACCAAAGGGTATAATCGGGAATATCCTTGGTCACCACTGCCCCAGCTCCGATAAGGGCATATTGTCCAATGGTATGTCCGGCAATAACAACCGCATTGGCGCCGATTGTCGCTCCTTTTTTCAAAAGAGTTTTAACCGGTTGCGGGCGATAAACTTTGCTTCGGGGGTAAATATCATTGGTAAAAACAGCATTGGGACCGATAAAAACATCATCTTCAATAGTCAATCCTTCCCATAAAGAAACCCCATTTTTAACCGTTACTCTATCTCCGATGATTACATTCTTTTCCACAAAACAATGGTCGCCAATATTACAATCGGCACCTATTACGACACCTTCTTGAACATTACAAAAAGCCCAAATACGAGTATCGGTACCGATAGCGTTAGTTTCAACCATAGCTTGAGGATGAATAAAATAACTTTTTTCACTCATTCTAATGTATCTCCACAATTCGCCCGTTATTTCGGATAGATTTGTTAGCCGCTTCCAGAATCCTTACTACCTGCCAGCCGGCTTTGCCATCGGTTAGCGGAGAACGGTTTTCGTCGATAGAATCTACAAATTCACGAGAAACTTTTTTCAAAGCTTCCGATAAATCAACATGAGGGGCTAACATATCACCGGTACGATACTGGATTAAAATATCATATATCTGCTCCTTATCGTGAAGAACATTTACCCCGCGGTCATATATTTTCACTTTTTCGGAAGGCTCCATATCATCATAAATAATCATCTTTTTAGAACCCGAAATTAACGTTTTTCTCACTTTAACCGGCGCCAGCCAGTTAACATGAATATGACCTAAGATATTGTTATCATAATAAGTTGAAATATAAGCGATGTTTTCAATATTATTTTCAAAATGAGCCATACCGGTTGCCGATATTGCTTCGGGTTTACGGTTTAACAAATAATCCATTATGGAAACATCATGCGGAGCCAAATCCCAAATAACATTTACGTCGTGCTGAAACAACCCCAGATTAACGCGGACAGAATCAAAATAATAAAGCTGTCCCAGCTGGCCGGAATCAATAAATTCTTTTATGGTTTGTACCGCTCCGGTGTAAATAAACGTGTGGTCAACCATCAATCTCAAATTTTTCCGCTCTGCCAATTCAATCAACCTCTCCGCTTGTTCTCCTGTGGCGGTAAACGGTTTTTCAAGCAACAGATGCTTCCCGTTGTTCAAAGCTTCCATCCCCAAAGAAAAATGGGTGGAAACAGGAGTGGCAATGACGATAGCATCTACTTCCGCAGAGGTAAGCAATTCATTAGCATCGGTGGTCAGCAACTTAACAGCAGGAAACTGACGGGAGATAAAATTCAGTCTTTCTTGGTGTAAATCCGAAATCGCCACGACATCCGCTTTTTCTTGGGCATTGAAATTACGCACCAAATTGGGTCCCCAATAACCACAGCCAATTATACCAATTTTCATTATTTTACCTTTCAATAAACCACAAAACTGCCATCAGGCATAAATTGTATTAAAAATATATTATATCTTCCTGTCTGATACCCCGGTGAAGGAGACAAATCCGCACCTTCGACAATGTTATTGCTATTACGTTTAATATAATAAGAAATTGTCGAATCGGATGAAAATTTTACCGGATATCTTATGCGAGGGTCATTTTTATGCACATAACGTTCAATGGATGTAAACCTTACTCCGGGAATATAGTGAATGGTATCATCAACGGGGTAATTTCCATAAATATTGACAAAATTATTTTTTTCTTCGATACGATTGTTGATAGCTACCGAGATATCGATATATCCCTTTTCTTTCAAATCTTTTTGAACCATAGAATCCTCAACCGGAATAATAGCATACTGTCTAAATTCTTCTATACCCATTGGTTCTAAACGGGCATAAAATTTATAGGTTGGTTTGGGATAAAATAATTTCGATAACGGTGGTTTACCACCGACAAATTCTTCATATAAGTTACCGATAGAAACGGTAAAGGTATTTTTTCGTCCTTGACCGGAATTAATATCAATCACCGCGGCCAACAACTCTCCTTTTTTAGTAGGCCGAAATTTCGAGATATAAATTCTTGTGCCCGCTTTCATTGAAGAGCTATTTAGCCGACAAACGAATTCCGACCATTCGTTTCGAGATAACACGGTAGACCAACCGACAACTATAAAAACCAAAGTTGCTACTACAGGTAAAAGTAACTTTTTAAGAAAATTTTTATTAGGTAAAAACAAACAACTTAATATCCATAAAGCGATGGCGGATAGAATATATTTTATAATCAAAACGGATGATACTATTATCTTTGATAGGCCGGTATGGAAAACAGTATTAATCCAAGAATAATTAAAGGCCCACACTAAAAGTAAAATCAATAACGCTAAAACAAGCAACTTCCGTTTGCTTTTCCGATGTTCAAGATAATACGCTGCACTTTCATAAATAAAATATCCGGAGGCAATCATAACCAAAGGCAAGGCGTTAAAACTATACCGCGACACGGAATGAAAAATGACATGAATCGATGAATAATAACCGGCGATGAAAAATATCCAACTTGCCTTACCAAAATTGCGTATCAATAATATTAGAAGACCAAACAATCCGAAAGATACGATAATTTTATGAATGATTTCGTCAACTTTATAAGGCACTATAAATGACTTTTTGAAATCGTTAAAAGGGCGACTCCAGAGACGTTCGAATTTTTTGGCTAAAAGCCCCATATAACCAAAAGGATTGTGTAATATCTCCTTTTCGATGGAATAGCTCCAAAAATCTTTCTCTACCTTATCAAGATCATAACCCTCAAACATTATCGATGACGACTGTCTTAAATTTGCTTCTTTGTAGGTTGGTTCTCGTAAAGTTAACTGACCGTATTTTAACGAAGCAACCGTTAACCAAGATAAAAATATAACGATTACAGGAATGCTATAGACCAAAAGACGATTGATGAGCACATTTAAAGGTAGTTTACCCTTCGTATAAAAGTAAAAAGAAATAACAAAAGGAATGCCCAACAGCATTGCCGTCGGTTTGTTTAAAATCAATAATCCCGTTATTATTCCGGCTAAGACATAGAATTTTTTATTATTATTTTCAAATGCTCGCAACATCAAATAGATAGCTAAAAGAATTAAAAAACTGGTAGAAGTCTCCAACATTAACATCGTAGAAGCTAAAATAAATGGGAAATAAACGGCATAAATAAATCCCACGATTAATGCTACCGCCCGCCCCGCCAATCTGATAGCAATTAACATTATCAAAAGATTTGATAATAAATCGAGGATAATGCCAAAAATTCTTGCAAAAGTAAAATCAGCAGTGGGGGTCAAATAAAAGATAACGGACAAGAAAAAAGGATACAAAGGACCACTGAAAAAAAGCTCATTCCTCGCCTGAGTTAAAGTGTGGGGCTTATATGCCAACCAATCTATTTGCTCGCCTTGAATATACTTATCGTTATAATATTTGAACTGATAACGGTCATCCCGAGCATTCTGCGGAGGATAAAAATCATTACCATCTACATACGATAATATCCCGATTGCGGCGGCGGCATAACGGCGAGCATCCCACATTACCGGCAATACATCACCGAAAATAAGATACCCAAAACGAAAAAAAGCCGATACGATAAGTATAAAAAATATCCAACGGTTAAAGCTGCCGTGACGCATAACTTTTTAAAAATCCATTCTCAAATGAAACAGAATTACGAATAAATGATTTATACACTTAGCAATATATAAGATATATATTAGACTTCAATAATTTATTTAAAGTAAAATATTTAAGGTAATAAGCTATCTTTAATCGTAAAAAAATTATTTTACTTGAGCTTATTAATCAAGCATATCTATTATTTGGTAGTTTCCAAATCTTTTATTTCTTCCGCAGCACTATCTTCCAGGTCTTTTAACGACAAGTGTTCTTTTTTCAAAAAGTAAAATCCCATCAAAGTAACAACGATATACTGGGTAGCATGAAGAACAAGAGCACAGGAAAGGGCTTCTTCTTTAGAAATGCCATAAACCGCCAACGCCAATACCACCCCATAATGATACACACCCAAAAAACCCGGTGTTGACGGTGCTAAAATCAATATGGAGACAAAAACCAATAATACGAAGGAAGCACCAAAAGGAACATTAAGATAAAAGGCTTTAAAAACAAAATAGTTGGAGACTCCCATCACAAACCAAATCACAAATGTTTGCAACCCGACATTTACAACGGACTTAAATTGGGTAATAAAAGTCAAACCCTGAGAAAACTTAATAATAACATTTTTAATAAAATCAGTTACTTTAGCAGGTAAAAAGAAAAGATATTTGGTTAAAAGATTTCCCACCTGATTAGGGCGTAAAGCTAAAACTAATACAAACATCAAACCAATCAAAGCAACGGCTATGGCAATTTTGATAGAAAAAATAATAGTTCCATCAAGATGATGTCTTAAGCTCTCGGAAAAAGTCAAAACAGCACCAAAGATTAACAGCAAAGCCATCAAATCAAAGACCATTCGCTCGACAAAAATAGTTGCCAAAGAAGCAGACTTGGTAATCCCCTTATCCTGCGAAGATAAAGAATAAGCACGAACAAACTCTCCCAACCGTAAAGGAAGAACATTATTAGCCATAAAGCCAATGCTAGTAGCGGCAATCAGATTAGAAAATTTAATTTTCTTTATGGGAGCAACCATAAATTTCCAACGGTAAGCCCGCAAGTACATAGTAATAACTATTAAAATAATATTGGGAATCAACCAATAGTAATTAGCCTCTTCCAAAGCCGAAAATAATTTTTTGAAATCAATATTTCGGAAAAGAATCCAAATCAACAATCCGGAAACAACCAGTCCAAGTGATAAGTAAATATATCTTTTGGTTTTAATTGACATTACTTATTTGCCACAATTTTCAATAATAAGGATTCAAATTTTTTCGCTGCGGTATCCCAGTCGAATTTCTCCGCCCATTCCCTAGCGCCCTTCTCCAAATTCTGCCTCAACCCATCATCAGTGAGAATAGCCAGCAATTTCTCAGCAAGTTGTTCAATATGTCCATATTCATATAAAAAACCTGTTTTGCCGTCAACCACCGAATCTCTTAATCCCGGAGAATTAGCAGCGACAACCGTTGTTCCCGTGGAGTTGGCTTCGATATTGGTCAGCCCCCATCCTTCTTTTAGTGATGGCAAAACCGCCACATGTGATCTTTGCATCCGATGAACTTTTTCTTCGGTGGACACATAACCGGGGAACTCCACACTTGATTGTAAATCCAATGATTTCGCCAGAGTCTGCAAATTTTCCAAATAGTCACCGCTACCCACTATCATTAATCGAGCTTTTGGTAATTTTTCTTTAACTATCTTAAACGCTTTAATCAAATGTTGTATCGACTTATATTTTTTAAGACGACCTATATATAATACCGTCGGGGTTTCGTATTTTTTTATTTTAGGATCATAAACATACAATTGACGATTTATCCCACAATGGATAACGGAAATATCTTTTTTAGGTATTCCCCTTTGGGCTATATCTTCGGCGGTTGATTCGGAGATAACATTAAAAGGCAATCCTTTATAAACACTGACCAAAGGTCTTTCAGCCAAATAGATATAAGCTCCCAAAATAAAATTTATTTCATAAAAAACAGTGGTAGCAAAAAGATGGGGCACAACCACCAATTTTTTTATATTTAGATATAAAGGGGTATAAAAAGGAATCTTATTAATATCTTCGATAAGAAGGTCAAATCGGTTTTGCTTGACAATTTTTCTTAGGTAAAAAGGAGCCACCAAATTAAAATTAAAGCGATTTCC
>JAADHM010000068.1 GCA_013151855.1 FCB group bacterium
GTCCCCAAGATTTATTTTTCAAAAGACCATAACCAGCCAAAAAGCCGGGTAATGAAGCTATGGTCACAATCATCATAAAAATAAACCCAATCCCGCCGGTTACAAACATAGGGTTGGAAGAACCTTCCTTAATACTGACAAACGACATAATTCCGGCAAATAATAATAATAAGAAGAAACAAACTAAAAAAGCTAAGGCGCTGAAAATCATAAAAAGATAACTTAGAATTTTTATATGCTCTTTCATTTTAATTCTCCTGTTTAGTTATTTGAGTTTCATCGACATATTCTAAAATATCACCCGGTTGACAATTCAAAGCTTTGCAAATGCCATTGAGAGTTGAAAACCTGATTGCTTTGGCATGGTTTTTTTTCAGGACAGATAAATTGGCGAGTGTTACACCGACTTTCTCTGAAAGCTCGGTCAAAGACATGTTCTTCTTCACCAACATCAAATCTAAATTAATATTTATAGCCACATGCTGTTCTCCTAAATGGTAAGATCGTTTTCTTCTTTAAGCTTAACTCCCAGCTCATAAACATGACCGATTACAAACAAAATCAAACCCAGGAAAATCGTCATCAGACTTATATCCGGTTCGACTCGTATTTCGGCGTGTGGAAAATCTAACATGTAGATGTATTGGTAAGCATAAATATACTGAACGGCAGCTATAACCGGGCTGCTTATCATTACAATAAACCCTATCATACGGATACGTCGAGGATTGTCACGGCTAAACGGATGGCCTTCTTTGACTGTTCTGATGAATTTTCTAATGATATATAAAATCCAGAGAAGTCCGGATATTAGTAGAACCGGCATAATTAATGTGAAGCTGAAGCCACCTTCATTATTGGTATGCAGTTTTATTTTTTCAACTCCCACTACCTGATATTTAGAATCACTGTTAAGGAAATCGGGCGGTATCTTATCAAGATTCTCTTCGTAAGAGATCGAAATCGGAAGGTTAATGAACTTCACATTATTGTCAGTGATATATAAAACCGTAAACAATATTGTGATGAGCCCAAAAGCAACCCAGCCCAAATAATAAAACCAGGATATGACAATACTGATTGCCTTAATTGAAGGTAATTTGCCAATATCGTTTGTCTCTGTCATAATATCTCCTTAAATAATTGATTCGATATGAATATCGGTAATTATTTACTAAATGTCAATAAATATTTATTGATAAACGATAAAAATTGAATGATACAAACAATTAAAGCATTATATATATATGATTAACAATAAGTTAGGTTGACAGAAGAATACCGTCAGGAGTTAACCAAAAACTTGAAAGACTAAAAAAGGCGGAATCTTTAAATGGTTCCACCCTTTCGATATTTTCCGTGGTCGGCAGATGTCCTCGTCTGCCACTCATAAAAGAAATGTCGGAATCACAAGGCTTCCGACCTACCATTTATAACTTTACTTTTCCGCCAACTGTGCCTTTAACGACTGGATAACCTCCACCGGTGAAGGGTCGACATCGTTGAGCACCGCCAAATAATAAGAAGCAAAATCTCCCAGTTGAATCAAGCTGAACATCCGAGCCAAAGTGTTATCGCCGACCGAATCAACATCAATTACTTCCACCCCCTGTTTTTCAATCAACCCTTTGACGATTTTCATTCTTTTCTTTATTTGAGGATGATCATCTTCATCTTTTAGATTAATGACAATCAAATGCTCTTTATGGTTTTCAACTGTTTGTGACCAGCCCACTAACTCGTTATGATTAAATTCCGAGTAAAGATTGGCAAAAGCTAAGTTTTTGGAATTTTCACAGAACTGCCCTTTCCATCGCAAGGCCACGGCATCAATAAGAGTGGGACCGGCATAAATAATGGGAATCTTTCCGTGGATCTTTTCTGCTAAAATCTTAGCCAGATTGTCTTCCAAAGGATTGTCTTCGATATAGCGTTCACGCAATTTTTTTAAGGAAGCGATAACCGTATTTAATTCTGTCTCTACGTTTTTTATTAGGCCTATTTTTTCAAAAAATACCAATAAAGGAACAAATGAATAACCCAATGCCGCTCGAGGCTGTAAACCGCTGGGAAGAAAAGCCACCGGAATTTCATTAAGCTCGGCAACATCTTTAAGCAACCCGCCGGTAGTTATCGCCGCTATCATCGATTTACGCCGCAAAGCATCATCAAAAGCCGACAAAGTTTCTTCCGTGTTGCCGCTGTAAGAAGAAGCAACCACCAGCGTTTCATCATCGACATATTCCGGTAAAACATAGTGGCGACAAATCTGAAAGGGTATCAACAACTTGGAGGCTAAAAAAGTGCGCACCAAATCACCGCCGATAGCGGAACCACCCATACCAACAATGACGATATTTTTTATATCGGTAAAATCATCGGGATTTATTTTCCATTCTTTGCCTATTTTCAAGGCTTCCGTCATCTGTTCGGGCATATCAAAAATACGATTATACATATTACCCGGATCTACGGAGCGGATTTTCTCTACTTCATTTAGAATTGACAAAGCTTTATTTCCTCCTGTTTATTGATTTTCTTTTTTCTAATTCCATTTTATAAGCTCTAAGTTTATTTAAAACCTGTTGTTGCGTATCACTTTTCATCACCGAAGCAAGAAGCATTTTGGCGATGGAAGAATCAATTTTTTTTACCATTCTGCACAAATCAAAAATGCGTACCGGATTCATCGAAAGTAAATCTATCTCCATACCGATAAATAAAGGTAAAGCCAACAAATCACCGGCAACTTCACCACAAATCGATACCGGCTTATTATGTTTTTTACAAGCTTCAACTGTCATTAAAATCAATTTTAGTACCGAAGGATGAAAAACGCTAAAAAGATTGGCTACCCGATTGTTCATTCTGTCGGAAGCTAAAGTATACTGGGTTAAATCATTGGTCCCAATGGAAATAAAATCCACCTTATCCAAAAAAGTATCGATAGTAAGAACTGCCGAAGGGACTTCAATCATAATGCCTATTTGAATATTTTCATCAAAAGGAATATTTTTTTTACGCAGTTGAAACTTTACTTGGGCTATCAGTTTTTTTGCTTTAATCAGTTCCGAAACATCGGAAACCATAGGCAGCATAATTTTCAAATTGCGGTGCGTGGAAGCTCTCAAAATAGCTCTGATCTGTGCTTTAAAAATATTGACCATGTCTAACATTGCTCTCATACCACGCCACCCCAAGGCGGGATTATCTTCCTGAGGCCAATGATTGTTGACTGCTAATTTATCATAACCAAGATCGAAAGTACGTAATACGACATAACTATCGGCGAATTTCTCAGCTATTTCTGAATAATATTCAAATTGCATATCCTCTTCGGGGAATTGGTAATTAGACAAATATATAAACTCTGTGCGATAAAGTCCGACAGGGATTTTTTTTTCGACTAAAATATTATCTACCGGTCCGGAAAAAGACAAATTGGCGCCAACGTTGACAGCTTTACCGTCAGCGGTAAGAGGTGGTATCGTGGTCAGTTTTTTAATGCGCGTCACTAATGCCGGTCCCTGGCGTTTTTTTAGTTTTTGATATTCAGACCAATCCTCATCAGTGGGATTAATAATGACCTCCCCGCTGGTGCCATCCAAAATTAATCGGCTATAATTGTTTATTTCCAAAAATGAGTTTTTTACCACTACCGCAGGAAGCATAAGAGCGCGTGCGATAAGTGCCATGTGAGAATTTTTTCCCCCTTCACTCACTAAAAAACCAATCGCCTTTTGTTGTCTGAAGTTCAAGATATCACCGGGAGTAAACATTTTCCCCACTAAAATAGTATTTGGCGGGAATTTTAAATCGCAATGCTCATAACCACCTAAATGAGAGAGAACCCGCTTGGAAACAGCCTCAATATCTATTACCATTTGTCGCATATAAGCATCGGGAGAGTTTTTCAGCGGGTCGGTGGTACTTTTCACAAGTTTATTATAAATATAACCGGCATTTCTTTTTTGTAATTTAATTTCTTTTTTTACCTTCTCTAAAAATTCGTAATCACTGGCAATCAACAACTGAGCATCAAATATCTTTGCTACCGGTCCTTCTATTTCTTTACTGGCGGAAGAGCGAAGTTTGCGCAGTTCAACTATGGATACTTCAATCGCTTTTTCCAAAGCTTCAATTTCATCTTTAACTTGCGAAGCAGGAATAACGATTTCAACGACATCAATATCACCGGGCAAGATGACACGCGCTTGTCCGAAGACAACTCCATCGGATATCGGCGTCCCTTTCAAAATTTTTCTTATTTTATCCATTAATCTTTATACTCTTAATTGTTAGTCCTAATTCAATAATAAAAGACAGTGACTAATAATAGCAAGTGTAATATCATTACAATTCTCCAAAACCGGACTCAAACACTTGGGTAATTTCTTTGATTGCTTCTTCTTCATCAGCACCATTTACTTCCACTGTTATTTCCGATCCCTGCTCAGCGGCTAACATCATCACGCCCATAATTGATTTACCGTTAACCCGTAAACCATCTTTGGTAAAAAAAACATCGGCGGAATATTTCGAAGCCACTGTTACCAGCATCGCTGACGGTCGCGCATGAAGCCCCAGTTTGTTGATAATTTTTAACTTTTTAGTTATCATTCTTATTCTTCAACCAAGGTAAATCTTTTTCCCGATATTTCTTGTACCACGCCCTTCAATTCCAGAGCCAAAAGAAACTTCATCAATTCCGCTACCGGAAGTCGTATAGCTCTTGAGATGTGGTCAATTTGTAAGGGGCCATCGGAAAACAGATTGATAATCTCCTTCTCGGTTTTCGTTAAATCGGGAAGTTGGGTAAATTTCTTGGTAAGCACCGTGCCTTTTAGACTGGGCAATTCTTCAAAAATATCATCGATAGAGGTTATTAACTTGGCACCGCTCTTAATTAAGTTATTGGTACCAATACTCATCGTTGCCTGAGGATAACCGGGGACAGCAAAAAGTTCTCTTCTTTGTTCCAAAGCTTGTTCGGCGGTTATCAAGGCTCCGGATTTTTTTCCCGCTTCTACCACCACCACTCCCTCGGCAAGTCCGGAAATAATCCGATTTCTTTCCGGGAAATGATTGCGATCGGGAGGGGTGGAAGGAAAATATTCCGAATAAATGGCACCTTCTTTTTTTATTCTTTCCGCAAGATTTTTATTGGAAGGAGGATAAACAATATCTAAGGAGTTTCCCCAAACGGCAATTGTTTTCCCTCCGGTATCAAGAGCTCCTTTATGAGCCATGGTGTCAATCCCTTCCGCCATCCCGGAAACAACCGTTATATCTGCTTTTGCCAGAGATACCGCCAAAGAATAAGCAAATCTACGCCCTTGTTCGGTGGGATGGCGCGTTCCCACGATAGCTATTACCTTTTCGTTATTTTCTAACGGTTTCCCCTCTCGAAAAAGTAGGGGCGGTATATCTCGTGGGGCAATAGTAAGAAGATGCTGTGGGAAATCAGGACGGTCGGGATACAGAACACCCCATTTTAACTGTTCAATTTTGTCAACTATCTTGTCGACTTCCTCTTTGTCATAACCATCACATATCTTAACCGCCAAAGAATGAGAAACGCCCGGTATTTCCTCCAGTTCCTTAATTGAGTGCAAAAAAACTTTTGCCGGCGAGCCAAAAGATTTAACCAATTTATGAAATCTTCCCCGACCTATTCCGGAGATACTCAACAAACCGATGGTACTAATTAATTTTTTACGTTCGCTGTTGGTCAAGTTTTCTCTCTAAAGCTTCAATAAATTTTTTTGCGCCCTTTCTGCTCACCGCAGAAATATAAATATAATCATCAGGTAGTTTTTTGGAAATATCTTTTAAGTCACTTTCGCTAATAGTATCAATTTTAGTAATAACAACCAAATACGGCCGCTTCACTAACACCTTATCAAAACCCATCAATTCTTTTTGCAAAACATGAAAAGTTTTTAAAATATCTTCTTCGTTGACATCGATGACATATACGATAAGCCCTGTTCTTTGGATATGTTTCAAAAATTGATGCCCCAATCCTTTTCCCTGCGAGGCACCTTCGATTAATCCGGGAATATCAGCCATCACACATGATTTATATTCACGAATTTTTACGATTCCAAGATTAGGGACTAAAGTCGTAAACGGATAATCGGCGATTTTTGGTCGGGCGGCGGAAAATGACGATAAAATGGTGGATTTACCGGCGTTGGGCAATCCTACCAGTCCGACATCTGCTATGAGTTTTAGCTCTAAGGAAATTTTCTTATTTTCTCCGGGGAAACCTTGTTGGACACGGCGGGGAGCTTGATTGGTGGCAGACTTATAAAAAGCATTCCCATGCCCGCCTTTACCTCCTTTGACGATAACCATTTTTTTCCCCGGTTCATCCAAATCAACAATTACGGCTTGCGTATCAAGATCTTTTATTATTGTCCCTACCGGCAATCTAAGTACCGTATTTTTCCCCGAGCGCCCGGTTTTTAAACTACTACTACCCGGTTGACCGTTAGGGGCTTTATATTTTTTTTTATAGCGGTAATCAAGCAAAGTGTT
>JAADHM010000062.1 GCA_013151855.1 FCB group bacterium
GTATCGGATATTTCGGAAGCAATCACAACATCAGTGGGAAGTACCAAGGTGGCGCGGGAATCTTTAATCTTTTCGATAATTTCTTTTGCCAGCGGAATTTTATCTTTTTCCAGAAGAGAATCACCGATAGGATATCCCATCGCTTTGGTAAAAGTAAAGACCATCCCCCCACCGATGATGAGGACATCCACTTTATTCATAAGATTGGTAATAACGTCAATTTTGCCGGATATTTTGGCTCCACCCAAAATAGCTGCAAACGGTCGCTTTGGATTTTGCAGCGCTTTGCCCAAATAGTGAATTTCTTTCTCCATCAGGTAACCGGCGACAGACTGGTTAAAATAATGGGTGACACCTTCGGTAGAGGCATGCGCCCGATGAGCACTGCCGAAAGCATCATTGACATAAATATCCGCCAAAGAAGCCAGTTTTTTGGCAAATTCCGGGGCATTGGCCGTTTCTCCCTTATGGAAGCGAAGATTTTCCAGAAGAAGACATTCGCCCTCTTTCATTTCCCCGATGAGATTGGCTGCTTCCGGGCCGATACAGTCTTCGGCGAATAAAACCTTTTGTCCCAATAGCTCTGATAATCTTTTGGCTACCGGTTTAAGGGACAGTTCGGGAACAAATTTTCCTTTGGGACGGCCAAGGTGCGAACAGGCGATTACCAAGCCTTGATCGTTTAGTATCTTTTTAATGGTTGGTAAGGCAGCCCGAATACGACGGTCATCGGTGATATTTTGATGAGCATCGAGGGGGACATTAAAATCCACCCGTAAGAGAACTTTGCGTCCTCGAAAATTTATATCATCAACAGTTACTTTCTTCATGGTGCCAACCTTTGTTATAAAATTACAACATCATTGAGATCATATCAACCATACGGTTGGAAAATCCCCATTCATTGTCGTACCAGCTGAAAACCTTGGCCAAATTACCCTGAGCGGAAGTGAGTTGCGAATCGAAAACAGAACCGTGAGGGTTGCCAATAACATCAGCGGAAACGATGGGATCTTCGCAATATTCCAGCGCTCGGGAGAAGGAATCCGTAGCCGCCGCTTTTTTCATGGCCGCATTGATTTCCTCAGCGGTAACTTCTTTTTCGAGAATAACCGTTAAGTCAACGATAGAACCATCGGGGGTGGGGACGCGAATAGCGCTACCATCCATTTTCCCTTTCAATTCGGGGATGACTTCGGAGATAGCTTTGGCAGCGCCGGTAGTAGTCGGTATCATCGAAACTGCCGCCGCACGGGCTCTTCTTAAATCTTTATGAGGGAAATCGAGAATACGCTGGTCATTGGTATAAGAATGGATAGTGGTCATATACCCTTTGACAATCACAAAATTATCCATGAGAACTTTTGCCACCGGAGCCAAACAGTTGGTGGTACAGGAACCGATAGAGATAACGTCGTGTTTGTTTTTGTCATATTGGTCGGAATTAATGCCGGGAATGAAGGTGCCATCGTGATTTTTTGCCGGAGCCGAAATCAATACTTTCTTAGCACCGGCTTCAATATGTTTCATCGCCGTGTCTTTGGTTCTAAAACGTCCGGTGCATTCCAGCACTACTTCCGCTCCCAATGAACGCCAAGGGAGTTTGGCCGGATCGGGTTCGGCAATGATGGGAATTTTTTTACCGTTGACCACCAGATTGTTGCCGTCGGTAGTAACTTCGCCGGGAAATTGTCCATGGATAGAGTCGTATTTCAACAAATGGGCAAGTGTTTTAGCATCGGTGAGATCATTGATACCGACGAAATCGATATCTGTTCCTTGTGCGGCTTTGAAAACCAAACGTCCTATTCTTCCAAAACCATTAATGCCTACTTTCATGTAACCTCCAAGTTTATAGTAGTTATTTTTTTGTGGCGTACAAATATTTTATTCCCACTGTTACCGAGACCGCTTTGAAATCGTTGACGTTAACCAAAGCGTTGGAAAAACGAATGGGCATGTATTTTAATTGCATGTCTAAAGCTATGGAATTATTTAAATGCCAATCCGCGCCCCCGCTTAAAGTGTAGTTAAAATCCGTTTTAGAATCTTCATTTAAGTTGTAATAAGAATAGCTGTTGTTGGTAAATTGAATATTACGGCGTCCATAGTATAAACCGCCTCCGAATCCGATAAATGGTTGCAGCTTCGCATCGTATGACAATAAGGGATACAGTTTTATTTGCAGAAGAATGGGGTAGATAAGAAGATTCCCTATGTCGGTGCTGATATTGTCATAAAGAGTCACACTCCCTCTGTTGACGATACCGAGAGAAAATTCCATGAACGTATAAGGTAGCAAGTTATAAGCATAATATCCCTCGAAATAAAAACTGGCGTCTTTGATAGAAGTTTTCATCAGAGGATTATTAAACGTGTCCAACAACAAAGCCGGAGGGGATTCTCCTCCGTTAATCCAGCCACCCAAGCGAACACCGATTTGATGTTTACGATTCCCTTGGTGGGGCTTATTATCCTTTGTCTCTAACGCCGACAAGGAATGGGAAAAGATTAAAAAGGAAAAAAGGCATAAAGTCAAATACTTACCCAAAAAACACCTCGGCAATTTTATAATATTCACTATCTATGGTTTTAATTCTTTTCATCGCTTGCACCAGCGGAGTGGTGACAATTTTCGTTCCCTTTAGTGCCACCAAAGAACCAAACTTGTTTTTGTGCACCGAATCAATAGCATGAATACCATAACGGGTGGAAAGAACCCGGTCATAGGCGGTAGGGGTTCCTCCGCGTTGAATATGCCCCAAGATAACGTTGCGGCAGTCGTAACCGGTTTTTTCATGAATTATTTTGGATAGGGTATAAGCGATACCACCCAAACGCACATGTCCGAATTCATCGGCTTCGGCTTCAACGGTAAAATAAGTTTTTTCTTTACTCCCTTTTTTTAAAGCGGCGCCTTCCGCTACGACAATGATAGAAAACTCTTCTCCGCGAGCATGCCGTTTGACAATACTGGTTACTACTTCATCAAGGTCAATGGGATATTCCGGTACTAAAATCATATCGGCACCACCGGCAATACCGGCTTCCACCGCCAGCCAACCGGCGTGACGCCCCATAACTTCCACGATAAATACGCGGTTGTGCGATTCGGCCGTGGAACGAATGCGGTCAATGGCTTCCGTGGCAATATTGACCGCGGTATCGAATCCGAAAGTTTGGTCAGTACCATCGACATCGTTATCTATGGTCTTGGGAATACCAATAACTTTAACCTTTGCCTTGTGTAATTTAGCGGCGACGCCCAAAGTATCTTCGCCGCCGATAGCGATAACGGCATCAAGTTTATATTTCTTTATATTTTTTTGGATAATTTTCAATCCGTCTTTGTGTTTAAACGGATTGGTTCGTGAGGTTTTAAGAATTGTTCCCCCGAGATTTAAAATATTGGTAACCTCTTCAACTGTAATCGGGACGATTTTGCCACCGTCGAGCAAGCCTTTCCATCCTTTATAAATACCCAAGATGTTATCATCATAATGCTTTATTCCTTTATAAACGATAGCACGAATAACCGCGTTTAGTCCCGGGCAATCACCCCCACCAGTCAAAATACCAACATTCATAAGGTTTATTCTCTCTTTCCTCTCAATTAACGGTCAATATAAAATAATGAATACTTATGTCAACCCTATTACTTTTCCTTCTCTGAGTTTCGGCTTTTTTGGGAAATATATTATTTATCCGATTTATAAAAAATAAGGCGGTGATGAGGATAATCAAAGAGAACTTCAAAGTTACTTAAAATCATATTGCCGATATTCCCGGCAATTTTAGCCGAGCCGGTAATTCCTTGAGTGGAATCAGGTAGTAAAACTCGTAAAGAGTTAATCATAATATCCCCAATTTGGAAAGAGTCAGCAAAAGCGTTCTTTCCAGCAACTGCTTTGCCAATACCTCCAAAGAGCTGGGGGTTTTTCTTGATGTCGTGCAGTTTCGTTTCCAGATTATTTTTTTGAGCAAATTGCTTGTGAATGATAAGACCGAAAGCATTGCCCAAATCAACCAGAAATTCACCGTTTACCCCGTTAATTTCACCGTGAACCGTGGGGACTTGCATGGTCAAATGGAAGGGAATTTCCACTCCTCCCGGTGGGGCTTGAAAATTATTGGGATTATAAACCGTTAAAGTTGTTTCCGAATAATTTATTAGTATGGGAAAATGGGAGAGAAAATCGTAGCCGATAACACCGTCAAAATTATAAGCATTTTGGGCATTATTAGTGATTGCATCAAAATTCATTTTTCCCACCACTTGATTATAAAGAGTTAAAGAACCGATTTGAAGCGAGTCGGTTTTAACCAAAACGACATTTTCAAACCCACTTATCCCCATAGCGGGAAGAGTGCCGACTTCGGGAAGGTGCAAACTATCAATTATGGTTTGGTTGAAAATATTTGCCGAAGCTCCAGAATCCAAAATAACCCATATTTTCTTTTTACCGTTTAGAACCACCGGCAATCTGATATGCCCGTAACGATACACAAAAGGGATTTTAACTTTAGCGACATCGTCGGGAAAGCGGAAATCTTGGTTTGATTGGGTGGGGATTTCAAAAAGCGAAGTATCTACTGGCTGATTAATCACGATGGAATCGGCTATAAGAGTGGTTGAAAAGGAAGCATCTTTGACCACCGCTTTAGAGTAAAAAGGAACCAAAATATTTTTGATTTTTCGATAATCATCAATGTAAGTGATGGTGGATATTTGGTCTATGTGGGTGGTGGTAATTTTATTCAAGCTGTCAGTGAGGGAATAATAAGCAAAGAGAGTATCATCTTTAAAAGGAATAAAAGCAACCCGATGGTAGTTATCGCCCTCTTTTTCGACAATTCCCATATATATGATGTCACCCTTCTTTTTGTCGGGGAAAAGATAGGCATAAGATTCGAAATAGATATTTTTAACCAGCTCTTCTTTTTCAAATCCTTTCAGAGAGGAAATTTGTCCGTTTACATCTTTTTGCCACGCTATCTTTCCATTGTAAGCTTGGATCATCTCAAAATTACCAAAATCAACTTGGAGGTAATATTTATCAGGGGCAACGAAATATTGTGCAAAATGTCCTTTTTGGCCATTAAGGGTTATTTTCCCCCAAGCAGAGTATGTTGTCATTGTTTTAAGGGTTTTTAGGGCTGGTTCCCCACCGACGGATTTTATCAATAGCGAATCAAGGTTGAAGGCCTTGACCTCAGGAGACAAGATAATTACAGCGACCAAAGTTACTATATTTATTATTCTTATCAAAATTGTTGCCTTTGTTTAATACTTATTTTTCATTCATTTTGTTTTACATTTATTTTAATTTTACGTTTTATGAACTTAACTTTTCCTGAGCAATTTGGCAACCGTTGATTTTTATGACAAAGTTTATTAAACAACATCCTTTAGCGGCGGTAATGATGATGGCGATTTTTTTTCGTCTCTTGGCTACTTTTTTCTCCAAAGGATATATAGCATCCGATAACCATTTTTAAACCATTTATGCCGCCTATTATTGGTTATAAAACGGTCTGTGGGGTTCCGACGGTTTTCTCACTTGGAAACATGCTTCTTCGGCCACTATTTCCTGTTTTCCTCTTTATACTCTTTTCTTGTATCTAAATATGAAAATAATGTATCTGTTTGGTTTTGAGTTTTTAAACAAAATTATGTATGAAATAAGGTTTGTTTATGCTCTTCTTTCGCTTTTGGGGTATGGTTTGTTTATAAAACGGTTGAATGGATGCCTTTTTCCAAGAGATGGGCACTGTTGGGTGGTTTATTGATACTTGATGGTTATTATTATAATGAAGTCTGGGTCTATAAGAAAAAATGACCAGTTGTCGATTGTTTTTCTGATTGTCAAAAATTACCGAATATTTGCCATCAATAAAAAAGCCAGATTAAGTAAAAAATCCGGCTTTTTCTAAAATTTATATTATTTGATTAATTATCTATATATTTACCTAAAATTTTGCTCATCCGTGATGACATTTTGGAATTGGGTAAAACTTCGGTGGCTCCGGCAGTTTTGGCCGCTTTCATTTGGTCTTTGAGGATATGAGGGGAATAACAAACGATCGGTATTGATTTGGTTGCTCCGTAAGAGCGCAGTTTATTGATCAATGAGGGGGCTTCAATTCCGTTGAGGTTTAAATCAATGATGATAAGATCTGGTTTTAATTCTTGAGCTTTATGAAAAATGTCATCAGAGCGGATAGCTTTGATTCCTTCAGCTTCCATGTGATCCAAAATGGTCATAATTTTGGAAGTAAAAATCATATTGTTGGCGGCGATAATTACTTTTTTGTTCATAGGCATTAACCCCATCCCCTAAGGTTATAACAATTATACAAGTTTAACATATATAAAATCATTTCTCATTATCAATATAATAAATTTTATGTTAATTGGAAAGAAAAGGTTTAAAAAAAGAGCAAAAAGATTCTGTAAATTCTTTTGTGTAAAATTGGAATTGAATAGCTAAAATTAGGGGCATATCCAGATAAATAAACAACTTAAATGGAGGATATGCC
>JAADHM010000066.1 GCA_013151855.1 FCB group bacterium
GTTTTCAATATCATCGGCATTAAACGCTACCTTATACGGAGGGGCAAATGTCTCCTATTCTCTCGCTAAAGATGGCGAATTGCCTAAAATCTTCGAAAGAAAAACCTGGTTTAAATCAACCGAAGGATTGTATATGACATCGATTTTAGGTATGTTATTTGCCCTTTTATTTAATATAAATGGTATCGCTTCGATAACAAGTGCCATTTTTATATCTATCTATATTTTTGTTATAATCTCTCATTATAAAATTGTTGATCAAGTCGGAGGTAATAGAAAATTTCTAATATTTAATTTGATTGTTCTCCTGTCGGTTTTTTTACTGTTGATGTACTATCAATGGGAGACACAAAGATTTTCTTTTTATGGAACAATAATAACTTTTTCAGGTGCTATAATAGTTGAGTCCGTTTATCGTCATCTTACCAAACGGTCGTTTGGTAAGGTATAAGTCTCTTATGGAAAGATATGATGATATGGTATTTTATAACTTATTGGGAATTGATTCTTAAAATAACAACAGAACAATAATTTGTTTTAACTAACCGTTAGACTCTTGCCAATTTGAAATAATTTATTTAAATTAAAAAAATAGAATATTTTTGATTAAGCATTAATTTTTTTGAAAATATAGGAGATTAAATGTCAGGTCATTCAAAATGGGCGACAATAAAAAGAAAAAAAGGAAAGCTTGACGCAGAACGCGGAAAAATATTTACCCGTCATATCAAAGAAATAACCGTGGCTGCCCGAGAAGGAGGGGGAGACCCCGATGCCAATCCGCGTCTGCGAACGGCAATTGCCGCCGCCAAAGCATCGAATATGCCTCAAGATAATATTAAACGTGCTATTTTGAAAGGTACCGGTGAACTCCCCGGGGTTACTTATGAAGCGATTACTTACGAAGGGTATGGGCCCGGAGGAGTTGCCATTTATATGGAAGTGTTTACCGATAACAAAAATCGGGTAGTGGCTGATATCCGTCATCTTCTGTCCAAATACGGCGGTAATTTGGGTGCCAACGGTTGTGTGGCGTGGATGTTTGAAAAGAAAGGAATTGTCACGGTCGAACTTGATGCTGTCGATGAAGATACGCTTATGGAGATTGCCACCGAAGCCGGCGCGGAAGATATCGTAACCGATTCCGGTTCTTATGAAATAATTACGCAACCAAGCGATGTAGATAAAGTACGTATGGCTCTGGAAGAAAAAAATATACCTATGGTTTCCGCCGAAGTAACCATGCAGCCTACCAATACCGTTAAATTGGAAAAAGAATCGGAGGCGTCTTCAATGCTCAAGCTTTATGAGCTTCTCGAAGAGCACGACGACATTCAAAAAATTTATGCCAATTTTGATATTGATGAAGCGTTATTGGAAAAACTGGCTTAATGATTTCTGCTGCTTTTTCTTTTTCTCAAATCAAAGGAATTCTGTTCGATCTCGACGGTGTCTTATTTGTCGATGAACAAATAATCGAAGGTGCCGTGGAGACAATTGATTATATAAAAAGTAAAAATATTCCTTGTCGCTTTTTAACCAATACCACCACCCGCTCTTTGGATTCCCTATACAAAAAAACTTCTCGATTGGGGCTGAATATTAAAAAAGAAGAGATTTTCAGTCCGCCTCAAATTGCTGTTCGTTATCTGAAGAAAAAAAATAATCCCGCCTGTCTTTTTATAGTGGAAGATGACACCAAAAAAGAGTTTAGAGAATTTGCTGAAGATAAAGATAATCCTGATATAATAGTTATTGGTCATTATGGTAGAAGATGGAATTATGATCTTTTAAATAAACTCTTTAAAATGATTCTCAACGGTGCGGAATTAGTGGCTTTGCATAAAGGAAAATTCTGGCAGACCAAAGACGGATTAACGCTTGATATCGGCGCTTTTGTAACGGCTTTGGAATATGCTACGGGAGTGAAAGCAACCGTAATCGGCAAACCTTCGGAAACTTTTTTTCGGTTGGCTCTGGAAGATATGAAGGTTAAGCCCCGTCAAGCGGTGATGGTCGGCGATGATATTATTTCCGATATTGGCGGAGCTCAGAAAACAGGAATTAAAGGCATTCTGGTGAAAACGGGGAAATATCGCGCTGAATTGGTAGAGGAGTCAGAAGTAACACCTGATTTCACAATTGATTCGGTGGTGAGTCTTAAGGAGTTACTATAAGATTGATTTAAGTCACAAATTATATTTAAATGATATTTTATATTGATATTTTAAGTGTTTAAGGCATAATTATTACTATGAGAACGCTTGGAATAGACCCCGGTTTACATATTACCGGTTATGGCATTTTAGAAAAAGTTAACGATGATATAAAAATCGTTGAAGCCGGGGTGATTCGTACCAAACGAAATGACTCGTTGGCAAAAAGGCTTTTGGACATCAGTCGTGAATTGGAAACTATTATCGCTCAGTTTCAACCGGACGCCGTAGCGGTGGAGGAGCTATACTCCCACTACGGTCATCCTCGCACTGCCATCACTATGGGACATGCGAGGGGAATTATTTTTCTGAAAGCGGCGGAAGCCAATTTGAAAGTTTATTCATATCCTTCCACCAAAGTGAAAAATTCTCTTACCGGTAACGGAAGAGCCTCCAAAAATCAGATGCAACAGATGATACGTTCCACCTTAAAAATTCCCTATCTACCGGAACCGCCGGATGTTGCCGATGCGCTGGCGGTGGCTCTTTGCCATATTCATACGCAACAACATAGATATGTGGTGGAAATATGATTAGTTCTATTAAGGGTAAATTAACTCAGGTAACTGATGCTTATGCTCTCATCGAAAACGGAGGAGTATATTATGAAATTATGTTGCCTTCCGCTTTGGCGGAAAGATTAAAAAACAACGGTAAAATCGGTTCTGAAATGGAATTTAAAACCATATATTATATTGAAGCCGGAGATAAAAAGTCCAATTATTACCCGCGACTGGTTGGTTTTACCAGTGCGGTGGACAAAGAGTTTTTTGCTTTGTTTACTCAGGTTCCGGGCTTGGGAGTCAAAAAAGCTCTCAAATCATTGGTTTTACCTATAAAAGATATTGCCGCCGCTATCGAGACCAAAAATGCCGACACCTTATGCCAACTGCCGGGAGTGGGGAAGAGATTAGCCGATAAAATAATTGCCGAACTAAATGGCAAAACAAGTAAGTATGCTTTGTATAAGATAAAAGAACCGTTAGCGATAAATAAAACCAAAAAATCTTTGGGACCGATTGAAAAAGAAGCCATAGAAATATTATTGCAATTACAGTATAAACGAACCGAAGCGGAACAAATGATTGCCGAGGTTATGAAAAATTCCCCTAAGATTACCAAAGTAGAAGATTTGATTTCTTTGATTTTTAATAACGAACAAAAAAGAACTGACAGTATTGATAATAAAGGTACGTATTAAATAGAATTTTAAAATTAAGGAAAGATTTATTGGCACGCGAGCGAATTGTTACATCGTCTCAAATAGATCCCGAAGAGGATAAAGTACAACTGACTTTGCGCCCCAAATATTTGAAAGAATATATAGGGCAAAAGGAGTTACGGGGAAAGATTAAAGTTGCTCTTGATGCCGCCAAGGGGCGGGGTGAAGCCGCGGAGCATACTCTTTTATATGGTCCCCCAGGGTTGGGGAAAACCACTCTGGCTCATATTATCGCCAATGAAATGGGTACCAAAATTTATGCCACTTCGGGACCCGCATTGCAACGTACCGGTGATTTGATGGGTATTTTAACGAATCTGAAAGAAGGTGATATTTTATTTATCGATGAAATCCATCGTCTCTCGGCTACTATTGAGGAGTTTATGTATCCTGCGATTGAAGATTTCAAGGTTGACTTTATCGTCGATAAAGGAGCTTTTGCCAAAGTCGTCAATGTCCCTTTGAAGCATTTCACTTTAGTAGGGGCAACTACTCGGGCGGGGATGTTATCCGCTCCTCTTCGGGATCGCTTTGGTCTTTATTATCATTTGGATTTTTATCCGGCTGAAGAACTGAAAGAAATTGTTTTTCGCTCGGCTAAACTTTTGGAAGTAAATATTGAAGCCGAAGCGGCTGAGATCATTGCCGGTCGTTCTCGCGGAACTCCGCGAATTGCCAATCGTTTGTTGCGACGGGTAAGGGACTACGCCGAAGTTAAAGGGGATGGCATTATAAGCACTCAAATTGCCCAAAAGGCTCTTGATGCCGAAGGAATAGATTGTTTGGGACTCGATGAACTTGACCGTAAACTTCTTAAAGTAATAATTAATTATTATAACGGCGGTCCCGTTGGTATTGAGGCTTTGGCGGCAACTTTAAATGAAGAAATTGACACTTTGGTGGATATGGTAGAACCTTATATGTTGAAAATCGGTTTTGTGAAACGAACAAGACGGGGAAGAGTGGCTTCGCCAGAGGCGGCAAAACACTTGGGTATTAAAAATCAACGCATTGACCGACAGGAAAATTTGTTTTAAAAAATGTGGGAAATTTATCAGAGTTATTTAATATAACTTATGTATAAATTGAACGATATTTTTTTGGGGGAAGGTGAGTAAAATGTCAGATGAAGAATTTAAACTTTTAATAAAATCGTTAGGTGAGCAATTGTTGGAAAATCAACCCGAAGCTACCAGTATGTTATCGAGTTTGATAAAAGACACGATACAATTTCGGGATAAATTAAAAGAGGAAACCGGCCAGATACTTACCGTTGCCGATACCCAAAAAGCTCTTGATGCTTTGGAAACACATTTGAATGGCGAGTCTTTCCCCAAAAATCTTAGTCCCGAGCAAAAAGCGCTGGCACAAATATTTATTGACAGAGTAATATTATTCAGATTGAGATAACGGTGGTTACAATGATGCCTCAATTGGGGAAATTGCTTATTTTATTCGGCGTTCTTTTTGTCATTACGGGTTTGATTTTACTTTTTATTGATAAAATACCATTTTTAGGAAAACTCCCCGGTGATATTTTTATTAACAATGGTAAAGTTAAAATTTATATTCCCCTCGTCACCAGTATTATTTTGTCTGTATTGTTTACCATCATTTTAAACCTTATACATCGTTGGAAATAATCGTAAGCACTCTTTTGTTTATTAATAAATACAATGGATATAAATCTTTTCGATTATCAGTTGCCGGAAGAGTTAATTGCTCAGTACCCGATGCGTAAACGGGATGAATCGAGATTGTTGGTGCTGGAACGAAAAAGTGGCAAATTACATATTCATCCTTTTAAAAAAATTATCGATTTCCTTAATCCTCGCGATGCTCTTGTAATAAATAATACCAAAGTTTTTAAAGCGCGTTTAATCGGTAAACGCCAAACCGGCGCCACGATAGAGATATTTTTAATACGTCAACATAAAGATAGCGAAGCATTTTGGGAAGCATTAGCCAAGCCGTCACGGCGTCTTCACGAAGGGGAAGAAATATTTTTCTATAAAGATAACCATTCTGAAAAGTTAACTTTAACTCTTCACAATGAATTAGGCGATGGCAAATGGATTATTTCTTTTGAATCAAAACAAATTCAGCAAAGAATAATTGATAATTTCGGTCATGTTCCTTTACCTCCGTATATAAAAAGAGTCGATATGCCGGATGACATCGACCGTTATCAAACTATCTTTGCCAGAAATGATAAAACCGGAGCGGTGGCGGCTCCTACAGCCGGTTTTCATTTTACTCCTTCTTTAATTGATGCCTTGGGAAAAAAGGGAATTAAAATCGTAGAGCTGACCCTTCATGTGGGACCGGGAACGTTTAAGCCGGTACAGGTTGATAATATCGAGCACCATATAGTTGATCCCGAATATGCCGTTTTATCATCCACGGCAGCAGATTTATTAAACGAAACCCGCGCAAACGGCGGTGAGATATTTGCCGTGGGATCGACCTCGGTGCGGACTTTGGAGTCGGCTCCCATATCAAAAGGACGCATTAGCCCTTTTGAAGGAATGGTGGATTTATATATCAAACCTGGTTTTAAATTTAACATAGTGAACCATTTGATTACCAATTTTCACTTGCCCAAATCTTCTTTGTTGATTTTGGTCGCTGCTTTTGCCGGACGGGAAAGGATTCTAGAAGCTTACCAAAAAGCCATTGAAAACCGATTTCGCTTTTATAGCTATGGCGATGCGATGTTGATTTTATGAACTTTTATGGGCTATCATTCATTGAGGTTTAAATATATTTTATTGCTCAAGACATTGGTTGACTAACAGATAATATCTGCTTTATATTAAAATTTATGAAAACAATCGCTCTGATAGTTGCCGGTGGAGAATCCAAAAGGTTTGGGGGAGAGATTCCCAAACAGTTTCGATATATTTCCGGCAAACCGCTATTGTCATGGACGATTCAAAAGTTTGAACAAGCCGCGACTATCGACCAAATTGTCATCGTTGTTGCCGAAGATTATCTTTTGTATACTTCTGAGAAAGTTGTTGACTCTTACAATTTCAGGAAAGTTTTCAAAATTGTGAAAGGTGGCGCTACCCGTAG
>JAADHM010000133.1 GCA_013151855.1 FCB group bacterium
AAAATGGCTGATATAACCGCTGCTACACAAGATCCAATGGCAGGGGGAGAAATTGTACGCTTTGCCGATGACACTCCTACCGGTATTCTCAAGGAAAATATAACTTATGATAAAATTTATGAATTGATTCCATCGCCTTCCCGGCGACAAATCGACAAGTTGTACCAAAAAGCTCTGGCTTTTGCTTACCGAAATGGTGTTACCGGCGTACATTCTTTTGATGGTTCGGAAGCCTTTACCTATTTTTCCGATTTAGCTGAAAAGAATGCTCTCGGATTGCGTATAAATTATTATTTCCCGGTGAGCAAATTACCGGAGCTTCATGAAAATAAAATTTACTATGGTTCCGGGACAGATTATTTACGTTTGGCAGGGATAAAAATATTCGCTGATGGTTCTTTGGGAAGTCAGACGGCTCTTTGTTTTAACAAATATATAGGTAGTAAGGGAAATTACGGTATTGAAGTTACCCAGCCGAAAGAATTGATGTCTTATGTCAATTCCGCTTCTCGATTGGGGTTTCCCTGTGCAGTTCATGCCATTGGAGATAAGGCGGTAGCCAATGTATTGGATGCTTTTGAAAAAAACCGATACCCTGATTTTGGCGCTCGTCACCGTATTGAACATCTCCAACTGGTGCGAAAAAAAGATTTGAACAGAATTAAACGTTTGGGCGTTGTCGCTTCCATGCAGCCCTCGCATTGTCCCGCCGATATTAAAATGATTCGTAAATACTGGGGGAAAAGGGGAGACAATGCGTATATCTTTCGCACTATCATCGATAAGAAAATCAATCTTGCTTTTGGCTCTGACGCTCCCATAGAGCCTCTTAAACCTATCGAGGGAATTGCCGCTGCCGTACGAAGAGCTTTACCCAAAAGTCGAGATGTTCTCAATCCGAAAGAAAGAATTTCATCACAAGAAGCTTTATTTAGCTATACTGTCGGTTCTGCTATTGCTTGTGGCCAAGAGCATTCTCGGGGCTATCTTATGCCCGGATATCCGGCCGATTTTGTTATTTTATCAGATGATATAACAAAAATATCTCCTTCTAAAGTTTATAATGTTGAGGTTTTGGCTACGGTGATTGACGGTAAAATAAAGTATCGCCATCATGCTTTAAACCTGTAACTTAATATAAGTTAATTTTAGTATTCATTCTCAGTAACCAATCGTTTTTCTCCATAAAGAGGATATTTTGGAATTGCTATGGTCAATGATGGGTTAAAAATAAAATTGACTTTGGATTTATGAAACACCATATTTAGTGTATGCTTATAATAAAAATATTTAAAGTCATATTTTTATCCCTTTATCTTTGTAGTGTTATTATTTTATTTTCTTGTTCCGTAGTCAATGCTGAAGATGCGACGAAAACCGATAGTTTGAATTTTGACACCACCCAAGCACGAACAAGTCCTGTTCTGGTTTATAAAATGGTTATTGATGGTCCCATTGGTGCCGTTACCGCTGAGAGGGTAGGTGATGCGGTCAAAATTGCTGAAGATAACAATGCCGAGCTTTTAGTTATTTTTCTTGATACCCCGGGAGGTTTCACCAAACCGACATGGACAATATGTAAGCAGATACTTAATTCTTCGGTGCCGGTGTGTGTTTATATTGCGCCTTCCGGAGCCAGAGCCGGTTCGGCGGGGGTGTATATAACCTATTCGGCTAACTTTGCCGCTATGGCGCCCTCAACAAATATCGGCGCCGCACATCCGGTGGCAGGTAGTGGGCAGAAAATAGATTCGGTTATGAATGAAAAAATTACCAATGATGCCGTTGCTCAGATTAAAGCCGCCGCTGAAAAAAGAGGTAGAAATGCCCAGTGGGCGGAAGATGCCGTAAGGCATTCGGTCTCTATCCCCGATAAAGAAGCTCTAAAGCTTAATGTTATCAATTTTCGCGCTAAAAATATGGCTGATTTGTTAGCTCAAATAGATGGCAAAATTACCGATGTTCCCTCGGGAGAAAAGACAATGTCCTTGAAAAAGTATCGAGTCGTGGAAGTGAAGCCCACTTTTATTCAGAAATTTTTGGAAATAATAACTTCGCCGGATATCGCTTTTATTTTGATGTCCATTGGTGGCTTGGGTGTCCTGCTGGAGTTATATAATCCCGGCTCAATTTTACCCGGTGTGGTGGGTGTTATCTCTCTTGTTTTGGCTTTTTATGCTTTTCAAACTTTGCCTATTAATTATGCCGGTTTATCTTTGATTATTTTGGCGGTTATTTTATTTATCGCTGAAATAAAAATAGTTAGTCATGGATTGCTTACTATCGGTGGATTAATTTCCTTTTTCTTTGGAGGTCTCATGTTGATTAATACTTCTGACCCTAATTTACAGATTTCAAAATCGATTCTTATTACGGTAGTGGCTTGTATCGGTATCATAGTTTCTATCGCTTCTTGGTTGGTAATTAAGGCTTCTCGCAGAAAACCGTTTATTGGTAATGAAGAAATGGTGGGGAAAATTGCCGAAGTGCGTTCCAAAGATTTGGCGTATATCGATGGCGCTTTGTGGAAAATTCAGTGCGATGAAGAATTGGTCAAGGGTGATCAAGTGGAAATATTAGCTGTAAATAAACTAACGTTAAAAGTTAAAAAATTAAAATCTTAGAGAAAGGGGTTGAAATGCCTATTTCCATATTAGCTGTTATAATCTTTTTTGCTTTTCTAATTTTAATTAATGCCGTCAGGATTCTTAAGGAATATGAGCGGGGAGTTATTTTTCGTTTGGGGCGTTTAATCGGCGCCAAAGGTCCCGGTTTGATTCTTCTTATTCCCATTGTCGATAAATTAATAAGAGTCGATTTGCGTGTTATCACTTACGATGTCCCCCCGCAGGATGTCATTACCAAAGATAATGTGTCGGTAAAAGTTAATGCTGTTCTTTATTTTCAAGTTGTCGATCCCAATAGAGCCATTGTGTCGGTAGCCAATTTTTTCGAAGCCACTTCTCAAATCGCTATGACAACGCTGCGTTCCGTTTTGGGTCAGGTTGAACTGGATGAACTCTTGGCAAGTCGTGATAAAATCAATGCCAAACTGCAACATATTATTGATGAGCAAACAGAACCGTGGGGAATCAAAGTCTCCGCTGTGGAAGTGAAAAATGTCGACTTGCCAGAGAATATGATTCGCGCTATTGCCAAGCAGGCGGAAACGGAACGGGAACGTCGAGCCAAAGTCATTCATGCCGAAGGCGAATATCAAGCCTCACAAAAATTGGCAGATGCCGCTAAAATTCTTGACACCGCTCCTAACGCCATGCAGTTACGTTTTTTGCAGACTTTAGTGGAAGTTTCGTCGGGGAATAGCTCGACTCTTATATTCCCTATCCCTATTGATATTCTTTCTTCCTTTAAGGCGTATCTTGATAAAAAGGTACAAGAGTAATTGACGATTTAATGTTTGACACATTTTATTAGGATTTATGGTTTCAACTGTAATATTATTATTTCGGTATGGCTACTTATATTAAATTTTGAAAAATAGAATTGTTTTTTACTTTCCAAATAATTAGTGATTATATATAATCATCTGCATGACTACCAAGCGGACTGATTATATCAGCTGGGAAGAGTATTTTATGGCTATCGCCCAACTGTCGGCAAAACGCTCTAAAGACCCGTCGACGCAGGTGGGAGCTTGTATCGTTAATACCCAAAAAAGGATTATCGGTATTGGTTATAACGGTTTCCCGACCGGGTGTTCCGATGATGAACTCCCGTGGAACAGGGAAGGTGATTATCTAAATACGAAATACCCTTATGTTTGCCATGCCGAAATGAACGCCATTACCAACGCTACGAATAAACAAGATCTTAATGGCGCCGGTATGTATGTATCGCTTTTCCCTTGTAATGAGTGTGCGAAGCTTATCGTACAGGTGGGTATTAAGGAAGTTGTTTATCTTTCCGACAAATACCATGATGAACCGATTTTCGTTGCGGCTCGAAAGATTTTTGATATGGCAGAAGTTAAGTATCGACAACTTTATCCGCAGCATAAAAAAATTGAACTTTTTTTAGATTAAAGTAATTTTTCCATACGTGTGGAATTGCTTTTAATAAAGCTCTAATAAACTTCGGAGGATATTATAAAATGACCAAAAGCAAAGAAGATATTTTAAGGATAATTGATGAAACGGGAGTTCGATATATTCGTTTATGTTTCACCGATATTTTAGGTAAAATAAAGGGGATGTCCATAACGCGCTCTGAAATTGAGCAGGTTCTTGACGAAGGACAGGGTTTTGACGGTTCTTCCGTTGAAGGTTTTGCGCGTATTGAAGAGTCCGACTTGATGGCTATTCCCGACCCTTTAACTTTTCGCATTATCCCTTGGGAAATTGCCGGAGAAAAAGTTGCTATGATGTTTTGCGATATTCAAAATCCCGATGGTACCCCTTATGCCGGTGACCCTCGTTGGGCTTTAAAAAGAAATTTACTTCGCTTAAAAGATAAGAATTGGACTTATTATGTCGGTCCTGAAATCGAATATTTTTATTTTAAAAATAATAGCAGCACCGAAGCTTTGGATATGGCTGGTTATTTCGATTATGAGTCGGTCGATTTGGGAACTCGCGTTCGTAAGTTGACAGTTAATGCTTTGGAGCAAATTGATATTCCCGTGGAATGCTCTCACCATGAAGTAGCCCCCAGCCAGCATGAAATAGATCTGAAATACCAAGAAGCGTTGGTAATGGCTGATTTTGCTCAAATCTATCGTTTCATTGTTAAAGATGTAGCTATGAATAACGGGCTTTATGCCACTTTTATGCCCAAACCTGTTTTCGGACAAAACGGCAGCGGGATGCATTGTCATATGTCTTTATTCGAGGGTAACAAGAATCTCTTTTTCGATAAAAACGACGAATATAATCTATCTCAAATAGGTCGTTATTTTACCGCTGGTATTTTAAAGCACATAAAAGAGTTTACTTTGATAACCAATCAGTGGGTTAATTCCTATAAACGGTTAGTCCCTGGTTATGAAGCGCCGGTTTACATCAGTTGGGGAAGGCGCAACCGTTCCAGTATGGTGCGAGTTCCTATGTATCGAGTGGGCAAAGAAAAAGCCACCCGTATCGAATTGCGTTCTCCCGACCCTGCCGCTAACCCTTATTTGACTTTTGCCTGTATGTTGGCGGCCGGTTTTGATGGTATAGAAAACAAATATGAATTACCGGAACCCATTGAGGAGAATATTTTTGATATGTCCAGTGAAACTAAAGCCCAAAATGATATTGATACTTTACCGAGTTCATTGGAAAAAGCTATCGAATATTTTGAGCAGTCCGAATTGGCTAAAGAAACACTGGGAGAACATATTTTCAACAAATTGATTGAAAATAAAAAGATTGAATGGGATCAATACCGTATTCATGTAAGCCAGTTTGAACAAGACAAATATCTCCCTATGTTGTAAATATATATATAATATAGTTTTTGATTATTTGAGCTTATATACATTCTTTTGTTTATTTAATGGGGTATTTAACTAAACTATGTAATGTTTTGCTGTATCAATAATTATAAGATGCTGTATCTCTTCTTGTGTCTTGTTTGAAAAACTATATATTCTAATTTATGATGAATTATAAAAAGCTTTCCGCTGTTGAAATAGTCAAGAATATAAAACAAGGTGCCTTTACCGCTCAAGAAATTACTCGGGAAGCGCTTAATCTTGCCCAAGCAATCGGTCGTGATTTGAATGCCTTTATTTCAATATGTGAAGATAAAGCTCTCCTTCAAGCCGAAACAATAGATGAAAAAGTAAAAAATGGTAACTGTGATAATCTTCCTTTAGCCGGTGTTCCCGTGGCTATCAAAGATAATATCTGTTATAAAGATTATCCCACTACTTGCGGTTCTCATATTCTGGAAAATTTTATCCCGCCCTATAATGCCACTTGTGTGGAAAAACTTATTAATGCCGGTGCGGTTATCATAGGTAAGACCAATATGGATGAATTTGCTATGGGATCATCCAGCGAGAATTCTTATTTTGGTGCCGTGAAAAACCCTTGGGGAGATAATTTGGTTCCGGGTGGCTCCTCGGGAGGTTCGGTATCGGCGGTAGCGGCCGGTGTTGTCCCCCTTGCTTTTGGCTCTGATACCGGCGGCTCTATTCGCCAACCGGCATCGTTCTGCGGGGTATATGGTTTCAAACCGACTTATGGTAGTATATCTCGTTATGGACTGGTTGCCTTTGGTTCTTCTTTGGATCAAATCGGGCCCATAGCTCGTGATATTAAAGATATTGCCTTGTCTTATGATGTGGTATGTGGACGAGACCCGCATGATTCTACTTCGGTAAATATAAATCATCCCCATTACTCAGAGCTTTTAAAAACCGATAAAAAATTCACCATCGGGTTACCGAAAGAATTTATTTCAGAAGGGCTTGATAGCGGTGTGCAAAATGTTATGGAAAGGGTCATAAATATTTTAACTGAAAATGGTCATACTTTGGTTGATATTTCTTTCCCTATGA
>JAADHM010000182.1 GCA_013151855.1 FCB group bacterium
TCAGGGGAATTATTCCCGGTTTGGAAGACAAAACCTCGGATATTGCCAAAGACATAAAAGTTGGGGAATATAGTCTGGACTCCATCATCGTTGATAATGATACTATCCCAGCTATGATTATAGGCAGTAATCTGGCAGACCGCTTGGGGGTTTTCTTGGGTGAATCGGTAGTGTTATATTCCCTTAAGGGGGAAGATCTCCATCGCAAAATGCGTCCCCGGGTGGCTAAATTTTATATTTCGGGCATTTTTGAAACCGGTCTTTATGATTTTGATTCTCAGATGGCTTATATATCTTTATCAGCCGCTCAAAAACTTTTTAAAACCGGTAATGCTGTTACCGCTGTTCATTTGAAACTAAGAGATATTTTTGAAGCGAAAGATATGGCACCGATTATTGATTCCTTTTTAGATTTCAAATATGATGTTGTCCCTTGGAATGTTTTACACAAAAATCTCTTTACGTGGATAGCCATAGAGAAAAAAATACTGTTTTTGGGCTTCCTTCTTATTGTTTTAGTGGCGGCATTTTCCATTATTTCCACGTTGGTTATGTTAACGATGGAAAAAAGAGCTGAAATTGGTATTCTGAAGACCATCGGTTCGACGCCCGGGTCGATTCGTAAGATATTTGTATACAAGGGCTTGACAATTGGGGTGGTAGGAGTTGTGGGGGGCTGGATTATTGCTTTATTAGCTGCTTTTATTCAGAATCGTTATCATATTATATCTTTGCCTCCGGATATTTATTTTATTAGCTATTTACCGATTGAAATTCATTTATTAGATTTTTTGGGAACCGGTATCGTGACCTTTGTTATTTGTTTTCTGGCTTCTTTATACCCTGCTCATCAAGCGGCAAAGTTATCTGTTATTGAGGTGTTGAGACAATAATAAGGGCGTAGATTATTGGTTTTGACTAAATCTTTGAAGAAAAATGGCGAAAATAGTAATATATATTGATAAAATAGGATTTTTGGGAAATAGGAGTTCATAACCTAAATGGTCGAGGAAGAAAAGATTCTACTAGCAAAAGATGTTTACCGCGAATTCAAGACCGCCAATGTTGTCCTGCCAGTGCTCAGGGGAATCAATTTGGAGATAAAAAGGCGTGAGATGACAGCGATTACCGGAGCTTCGGGAGTCGGAAAATCAACCCTTTTGCATATTTTAGGCGGGCTGGATCGACCGACAAAAGGAGAAGTATTTGTTGACGGTATTTCTTTGAACGAACAGTCAGAAAAATCCTTAGCGAAATTTAGAAATAAAAAAATTGGCTTTATTTTTCAATTTCATTATTTAATGGAAGATTTTAGCGCTCTGGAAAATGTTATGATACCGATGCTTATCGCCGGTAAAAATAAAAGCGAAGCCAGACATTTAGGGGAACTACTATTAGAACAAGTTGGTTTAAGTGATAGAGAACATCACCAACCCCGTCAACTTTCCGGAGGTGAACAGCAACGAGTGGCTGTTGCGCGAGCTTTGGCGAATGAACCGGAAATTGTTCTTGCCGATGAACCATCGGGGAACCTTGATACGGTTACGGGTAGAAAACTCCATGATTTGCTTTTTGAACTTAATGATAAAAATGATGTTACTTTTTTAATAGCCACTCATAATCAGGAACTGGCGCAAAGATGTTTTAGGCATTTAAAGATTGTCAATGGTGCCATAAGTGACCATATTTAAAATAGGTGAAAATTATGTTATGCCAAGATTGTGGTAAAAGAGAAGCTCAAGTACATTTAACCCAGATTGTCAACAACGAAAAAACAACTCTTCATCTGTGTAAAGAATGTGCCGCAGCCCGCGGATTTCATTCTCCTTTGGAGAATGTCCCCTTTCCTCTGGCGGAAATATTGTCCGGTTTAGCCGGTAATTTGCCGTCGGAACACACGACCGGCCCTAAAGATGAACTTGCCTGTCCCAGTTGCGGTATGACCTTTACTGATTTTACCCGGAGAGGTCGTTTTGGTTGTGGTGATTGTTATAGAACTTTTAGAAATCAACTGGAACCGATAATGCGCAAGATTCATGGGGCTTCCCTTCATCGAGGTATAAGCCCGCAGAGCAAAGATAAAGAAAGTGGTGTCAGCTTAGCCATTTCGGTGAAAGAGGAAGAACGTTTGACGCAAGAATTAAAAAAAGCCATAGAATCTGAAGATTTTGAAAGAGCTGCCGAAATTAGAGATAAATTAAAATCGTTAAAAGAATCGTCATCGATTAACTAAAAGGATGTAAAAACAGAAATTGATTACTATGTTTGAAGAAATGGCAAAAACTCCGGCAAAATGGCTTTCCGGAACGGGGAGAGATGCCATGGTAGTTTTATCCACCCGTGTTCGCTTAGCGCGTAATATAGCCGGCTGCCAATTTCCGGAAGCGGCCGATAGTGATAACAGGCGAAGAATAGTTAATTATTTTGATTCCTGTTATACCCGTTCGGAAATGCTTTCTCAAGGTGCTTACTATAAGGCATCTGACATCGATGAACTGGATAAGGATTTTCTCATTGAACGACATTTGACTTCTCCGGATTTCTTAAATGGAGAACCTTCTAAAGCTTTGTTTGTTGATTCTGAAGAACAGGTTTCGATTATGATAAATGAAGAAGATCATCTCAGAATTCAAGCCCTTTCGTCAGGATTGGATCTTCAGTCGTCTTATGATTTGGCTATGAAATATGAGAATGAAATTAGCCGTTATCTGGAGTTTGATTATGATCAAGATTTTGGTTATTTAACCGCTTGTCCCACCAATGCCGGTACCGGTATGAGAGCCTCGGTGTTGATTCACTTACCCGGTCTTGTTTTGACCCGTGAAATCGATAAAATCATATCCCATATAAAACGCAGTGGTTTAGTGGTTCGTGGTTTTTACGGGGAAGGCTCTGATGTTTTGGGTAACCTCTTTCAGATTTCTAACCAAAATACGTTGGGCATAACGGAAACTGAAATTTTAAATCAGATTGAACGTATCACACAGGAAATTATTGATAACGAAGCCAGTGCCAGACAGCGGTTGATTGATGAAGCGGCCGATATGATCGAAGATAAAATTTGGCGTGCTTATGGTATTCTAAAGTATGCCCGGGTACTGAGTTCGGAAGAAGTAATGAATCTTCTCTCGGCGGTACGGCTGGGGCATGCCATGAAAATCATAAATTTTTTGGATGTTACTTTGATTAATAATATTTTGTTATTATCACAACCGGCTCATTTACAAAAATATTATGGTCACAAAATGGATCAAAATCGTCGTGACTTTGTTCGGGCGCAAATGGTGCGCGAAAAACTGAGAACTGAAAAAGAGGAATAGATACAACAATTGTTGCATCTTTTTCGTTAAAATAGTAAATTGTATATATATAAATGATAAGGATGGAAGACCATGAATGAGATGTTTACCGAAAGTGCTCGCAAAGCAATTGAATATGCTCGAGATGAAGCGGCTCGTTTAAGACATGATTATATCGGCACCGAGCATCTCTTGCTGGGTCTTATCCGACTCGGGGAAGGTCGGGCGATTGACATTATAGCCAATCTCGGTTTGGAAAAAGACGACCTGAAAGCTTCCATTGAGGAAGTAGTGCAACCAGCGGGAGGCACGATGACGATGGGTCAGCTTCCCTTGACGGCTCGAGCCAAAAAGACTTTGGAGGTCTCCGGACAGGAAGCGCGAGCTTTAAAATCCAAAGATATTGATACGGAACACATTCTCTTGGCGCTTCTTAAAGACGAAGAGGGTGTGGCGGCACAGGTGCTGTCAACCTATGAAATAGATTATAAAGAAGCTTACGAGGAACTGAAAAATATTCAAAGCGGGAAACCTTCTTCATTTAAGAAGAAACGTAAAAAATCAAAAACTCCCGCCCTGGATCATTTTGGACGCGATTTGACGGAACTTGCCCGTCGGGGGAAATTGGACCCCATTATCGGTCGGAGCGATGAAATCGAACGGGTGGCACAAATTCTCTCTCGCCGTAAGAAAAACAACCCTGTTTTAATTGGAGAACCGGGGGTGGGAAAAACAGCTATTGCCGAAGGATTGGCTCAACGGATTGTGGAAAATAAAGTCCCGCAAACTCTGGAAAATAAGCGGGTAGTTACTCTTGATATGGCTTCTTTGGTAGCCGGCACCAAATATCGAGGACAGTTTGAAGAGCGTCTTAAAGCGGTGATGAATGAAATTATCAACGCCACCGATGTTATTATCTTTATTGATGAAATCCATACTATCGTCGGTGCCGGTGGCGCCGAGGGTTCTTTGGATGCTTCTAATATTTTTAAACCTTCGTTGGCTCGTGGAGAATTACGTTGTATCGGTGCCACTACGATGAACGAGTATCGCAAGTATATTGAAAAAGACGGGGCTTTAGACCGGCGTTTCCAGACGGTGGTAGTTGATCCTCCTTCGGAAGAAGATACCGTTAAAATTCTTATGGGGCTGCGTCCCAAATATGAAGAACACCATAAATTGCATATTTCCGATGAAGCTATCAAAGCGGCGGTAACTTTATCTAACCGTTATGTTTCAGGTAAATTTCAACCGGATAAAGCTATTGACCTTATTGATGAAGCCAGTTCACGAGCTCATCTGGCTGTTTACACTCGTCCCGAGGAGTTCAGCCGGATTGAAAATGAAATTAGTGAATTACAGGAAAAAAAGGAAAAAGCCGTCAAAAATCAAGCTTTTGAAACGGCAGCGCAACTTCGTGATGAAATAAAAATTAAAAAGGAAAAGCTGACCAATCTTCAAAAGGAATGGGAAGAGTCCCGGAACAATGAACAGGTGGTGCTTACGGCTGAAGATGTTGCTACCGTACTGGCAAAGATTACCGGTATCCCTCTTTTCCGTTTGGAAGAAAACGAATCCAAACGATTGGTACGGATGGAAGATGAACTGAGGAAGTCTATCATTGGTCAAGACGGAGCCATAAGAATCTTGTCACAGTCTATACGACGTGCTCGGGCAGGTTTGTCCGACCCTCGTCGCCCCATTGGAACTTTTATCTTTTTGGGACCGACCGGTGTGGGTAAAACGGAATTAGCGCGGGTATTGGCAAAATTTCTTTTTGAAGATACTGAAGCTTTGATTCGTATTGATATGTCCGAATATATGGAGAAATTTGCTGTCTCTCGTTTGATTGGTGCCCCTCCCGGTTATGTCGGATTTGAAGAAGGGGGACAGTTGACGGAAAAAGTGCGCAGAAAGCCTTATTCGGTCGTGCTCCTTGATGAAATTGAAAAAGCTCACCCCGATGTTTTCAATATTTTGTTGCAACTGATGGATGATGGTGTCTTGACCGATTCGTTTGGGCGCAAGGTTGATTTTAAAAATACCGTTTTGATTATGACTTCCAATATCGGTACCAGACAGCTTCGTGATGGAAAAACCGTAGGTTTTGATTCGCAAAATGTGGAGTCATCTTTTGATACCATGAAAAAGCGGATTCTTGATGAGTTGAAAAAAATATTCAACCCGGAACTGCTTAACCGTATTGATGAAACCATTATTTTCCATCCTCTCGAAAGACACCATATCAAAGATATTATTGAAATTTTAGTGACTGATATCGCTAAACGTTTGGCTGAAAAAGGTATCAGTTTCAAATTGACCGAAGAAGCCAAAGATTTCTTGACGAATAAAGGATACGAGCCTCAATACGGTGCGCGACCGCTTAAAAGAGCTTTGCAGCGCTATTTGGAAGACCCTCTGGCGGAAGAAATTTTACGCGGTCAATATGCCGGCGACTGTGATTTGATTATCAGTTCCGATGGTGAAAAATTAACTTTCAAATTTGACGACAATAAAAAATCCAAAGAAGAAACGGTCACTTAAGTAAAGATTAGATACTTTTTGGCTTTCGTTATCTTTATGTCTTGTAATAGCTTGTAGTTTAATATTGCTTTTTTTGATTTTTCTGTTATAATGTTGACTTATGATTGTGATTTTATAGTAAGGTGATAACGAGATTTAACTTGAAAGAGGATAAAAATGGCACATAAAAAAGGTGTTGGTTCTTCCAAAAATGGACGCGACTCAAACGGTCAGCGCAGAGGAACCAAAATATATGGTGGACAAATCGTTAGTGCCGGTTCGATTTTAGTCCGTCAATGTGGCACCCCCATTAAACCGGGGCATAATGTCGGTATGGGTAGAGACTGCACTCTTTTTGCCAAAATAACGGGTGTGGTAAAGTATGAACGGGTCGGCAAAAGCGGAAAACAGGTTTCCGTATACGAGCAGGCACCGGCATAGTTAATTATTTTTTAGAGATTATTAAAAAATTACAGGCTGTTGAAATAATTCAACAGCCTTTTTAAATTTTAGAAATCTCAGGTGTGCTTTTGGATAAACAATGGAATTACCGTCGTTGCGGTTACCAAAGGTTATACCGAATATCCTTTAAATTAAAAAGCCGGACAATCCTAACTAAATATAAGCCTCTTCGTCAAATTCAAATTTGTCTAAACCTTCCTTATCCGCTTC
>JAADHM010000070.1 GCA_013151855.1 FCB group bacterium
TTACCACTATCGGGAACATGGATAATATTTTTGATGTCAGGTGACGTTAATTTGAACCCCATAGTAAAACCTTGAAAGGTAGCATCATTATCAATATAAATATCAAAAGAAACTTTCTTCCCAACTTTTATGGTAGAATCGTTGACAACACCGGGACCGGACAATTTTACGCTAATAGAAATAGCCAAAAGAGAACCGGCGCTTAATATTAGAACGGCAACAACCATAAAAAACTTACTTGTTTTAAACATTATTTCACTCCTGAAATTGAAAGGTAATATTTGTCAATAATTATAAAGGATATTCTTTGGCTTGTCAATTTAATTATCTCCAAATAAAATAACGGAACTGATAATAACCTTTTTCAGTTCTTGTTTATTAACAAACTTGCTTAATAATAATGTTCTTTGTTATTCCTTAAATTAAATAAACCATTTATTGCTTCATAAGCAAATTGCATGAATCTTCTTATGTTATCTTAATTTGTAAAAAAATATTTTTTTGATTGACCGGTAACATTAAAGATTGTATTTTCTTTCACAAAATAAGGAACAAAGCTTATGAATACATCTGAACTTGATCAAATAACTTCTATTCCAACTCCAGTAAATGTTTCCGTAGCTTCCGTCAGTAAAAAAGTCTTAATGGCTGTTACCGGTGCTATTTTGCTAAGCTTTATAAGCGTTCATTTACTGGGAAATCTTCAAATTTTTATCGGTCAAGGGCAACTTAACAATTATGCTGAAACTCTTCAATCTTTAAAAGGATTAAAATGGACAGTTCGGATTGTGACAATTATCGCTGTCATTATTCATATCTGGACCGGAGTTCTTTTATGGTTTGAAAACAAAAAAGCCAGACCGATAAGTTATTACAAACATGATACCATTCAGGCATCTCTTTCCTCACGAACGATGATTTATACCGGACTTTTGATTTTCTTCTTTGTTATTTATCACTTATTACAGTTTACGCTCATTGTCACCAACCCTCAATATGCCAACTTACGTGATGCTTTGGGGCGACATGATGTCTATTCGATGGTTATTTTAGGTTTCAGTAATTATTTCATCTCCGGAGCTTATATAATTGCTGTTTTAATGTTGGCTTTTCATATAAGCCATGCCATTTCATCTTTTTTCCAAACTCTGGGATGGAATAACGACAAAGTACTACCTAAACTAAAACTATTAGCTAATATTGTAGCAATTCTATTTTTTATCGGATATGCATCAATTCCCGTATCTGTTTTGCTACACATCGTAAAACTGCCTGTAGGAGGATATTAAATGAAATTTGATGCACAAATACCTTCCGGACCTCTGGCAGAAAAATGGGATAAACACCGTTTCGAGATGAAACTGGTCAATCCCTCTAATAAGAGGAAATATAAAATAATTATTGTCGGCACCGGTTTGGCTGGCGCTTCAGCAGCGGCATCCTTCGCCGAATTGGGTTATAACGTATCAGTGTTTTGTTATCAAGATTCCCCTCGTCGCGCCCATAGTATTGCCGCTCAAGGAGGAATCAACGCCGCTAAAAATTATCAAAACGATGGAGACTCCATTTTCCGTCTGTTTTATGATACCATTAAAGGCGGTGATTTCCGTTCGCGAGAAGCCAATGTATATCGCTTGGCTCAGGTGAGTAACAACATAATTGACCAATGTGTGGCTCAAGGAGTTCCTTTTGCCAGAGAATACGGTGGTACTTTGGCCAATCGTTCTTTTGGCGGCGCTCAGGTATCCCGTACTTTTTACGCCCGCGGACAAACCGGCCAACAACTTTTGTTAAGTGCTTATTCCGCTCTTTTAAGGCAAATAGCAAGCGGTAAAGTTAAAATGTATCCACGCAGTGAAATGCTTGATTTAGTCGTTGTAAATGACAGAGCAAGAGGAATCGTCGTAAGAAATTTAATCAACGGAAAAATCAGTTCCCACGCTGCAGATGCTGTCGTATTAGCTACGGGAGGGTATGGGAATGTTTTTTATCTCTCCACTAATGCCAAAGGGTGTAATGTTACCGCAGCTTATAGAGCTTACAAAAAGGGTGCGGCTTTTGCCAATCCTTGTTATACCCAAATCCATCCTACATGTATTCCCGTTACCGGTGAATATCAATCCAAATTAACCCTTATGTCGGAATCACTCCGAAACGATGGCCGTATTTGGGTACCCAAGAAAAAAGGTGACACTCGCCCCCCTAATGAGATACCCGAGGACGAACGCGATTATTTCCTGGAGCGCAAATATCCCAGTTTTGGTAACTTAGCTCCTCGTGACATATCTTCCCGCAGCGCCAAAGAAGTTTGTGATGCCGGTTATGGTGTTGGCCATTACAAGGGAAAAGGCGTTTATCTTGATTTATCAGATGCTATAAAACGTTTGGGAGTGGAAGTAATCAAAGACCGCTATGGTAACTTATTCGATATGTACGAAAGAATTACCGGTGATAATCCTTATGAAGTACCTATGCGTATTTACCCGGCATCTCATTATACTATGGGTGGTCTTTGGGTTGATTATAATCTTATGAGTACTATCCCCGGTTTATTTGTCATTGGTGAGGCTAACTTTTCCGACCATGGTGCCAATCGACTTGGAGCCAGCGCTCTGATGCAGGGATTAGCTGACGGTTATTTTATTATTCCCTATACTATAGGAAATTATCTTGCTCGCTCAGGAAATTCCGATATCAACGCTGATCATTCCGAATTCAAAGCTTCTGAGAAAACAGTCGAAGAACAGACCAAGAAATTACTCTCGATAAACGGTAAAAAAACTGCCGATTCGTTCCACCGAGAATTCGGTCACATTATCTGGGAATATTGCGGTATGAGTCGCAATGAAGCTGGGCTCAAAAAAGCATTAGAAGAAATTCCCGCTCTCCGCGAAGAGTTCTGGAACAACGTAAAAATCGTTGGTTCCGGCAGTGAACTCAATCAGGCCCTCGAACGGGCCGGAAGAGTGGCGGATTTCTTAGAATTTGGCGAGATTATGTGTTATGATGCTCTCAATCGTAAAGAATCCTGCGGTGCTCACTTCCGTGAAGAATACCAAACCGAAGAAGGGGAAGCAAAACGTGATGACAAGCATTATAGTTATGTTTCCGCTTGGGAATTCAACGGAGTCGGGAAAGAACCAATTTTACATAAAGAACCGCTCGTTTTTGAAAATGTAAAGCTGTCAACAAGGAGTTACAAATAATGAACTTAACATTATATGTTTGGCGGCAGAAAAACGCTCAGGATAAAGGACGTATGGAGAAATATGATGCTAAAAATATTACTTCTCACATGTCTTTTCTGGAAATGCTTGATGTTGTCAATGAAGATTTAATTCATCAGAATATAGAGCCAATCGCTTTTGACCATGACTGCCGCGAAGGTATTTGCGGTACTTGCTCTCTTATGATAAATGGTATTCCCCATGGCCCTCAAAGAGCTACCACTGTTTGTCAACTTCATATGAGATATTTCAAGGACGGCGATACTATCTATATCGAACCTTGGCGCTCCAGGGCTTTCCCTATCGTTAGGGATCTTATTGTTGACCGTTCCGCTTTTGACAGAATTATGCAAGCAGGAGGGTTTATCTCGGTAAATACCGGTGGTGTTCCCGATGCCAACTCAATCCCCATTTCAAAAAAGGATGCCGATACGGCTATGGATGCCGCGGCTTGTATCGGTTGTGGCGCTTGTGTTGCTGCTTGTCCCAACGCTTCCGCTATGCTCTTTATTGCCGCCAAAGTGTCTCACTTCGCTTCTTTACCACAGGGTCAAATTGAACGGAAAGAAAGAGTCAAAAAAATGATTGCTCACATGGATAAAGAAGGCTTCGGTAACTGTACCAATTATTATGAATGTGAGGCTGCTTGTCCTAAGGAAATTTCCGTCAAATTCATTGCTAAAATGAACCGAGAATACTTCAAAGCCTCACTTACCGGCAGATAAAATATTTTCATTTAACAAAAAGCCTTAAGTTCTCTTAAAATAAACTTAAGGCTTTTTCATTATATATCAGTAACATTTTAAATTTCTATCGTTAATCCCTCGTAAGCCATAACAATATTTTGCAAATGAGTCGCTCTGGTTTTTCTTTCCAATTCAAAAACTTCTTCTTTCGTACCCAGATGAGTCAAAATAAACTTTCCCACTTTAACCGTTTGAGCTAACTCAAAAAAAGCGTCTAAATCAATATGGGTAGTCTCAATAATTATCATATCCTGACCATCGAGATATTTTTTTACATCATCCAAATCTCTTATATCAGAAGTGTAAAATATTGTTTTACCATTTAATTCTATCGCCAATGAAAAACACTGCATTTTATTGGGTAAATTCAGCTTTTTAATCCAAGGTTCATAAACACTGAGATGGTTATTGGCAATCGCTTTTAATGTAAAACCGTCGTTATACGTAAAACCATGGTGATAACCAATCAGATTGATAGTAAATGGAACTCTTTCCGGAATTAGATATACGGCGTTTAAATAGCTTCTGAAAGGCTCTACGAATTCTTCGGGAATATAGACATCAAAAGGTTGTTCTCTTCCCTTTAAGTGAATCAATTGAATAAATAAAGTTAATTCGCAAACATGATCGGAATGGGTATGACTTATAAAAACTCTATCTACTGCCAAAGGGTCAAGTCCTCTTTTTAGAAATGATGAAGTAACTCCTCCGCCACAGTCAATTAAAGTCATGCTCTCTCCTGCTTGGAGAATATACCCCGAGGTAGCTCTATTAGCTTGAGACATACCGGAAGAGGAACCAAGAACAACAAACATATTTGAAAGCATATAACAACCGTCTCTCTATATAAAGTAATAATTTAAGATTATCACCGTATCTCTTACCATTGAACAACTTACATAATTAAAAATTATTTTCCAACCTACTTATAGCTTCTTCACAATCATAGCGAGAAACATCAAGATGAGTGACAAAACGAACTTTTTTGGGACCAAATGGCACTGCCCAAATATTAATATCTTTTAATTTTTTCACAATTTCCTCTGAATTATCATCGGTAATAATATCAGCGATAACAATATTCGTTTCTACCCGGCTCATATCGATTTTAAAAGAGTTTAATTTATTAATACTTTCTGCCAGTAAACGAGCATTTTGATGGTCTTCGGATAATCTTTGAATATTATTTCTCACGGCGTATAAACCCGCGGCGGCAATAAGTCCCACCTGACGCATCCCGCCACCGAAAAGTTTTCTGATGCGACGGCATTTTTCAATAAATTCCGCAGAACCTAAAATCATAGACCCGATAGGCGCTCCTAAACCTTTCGAGAGACAAACCGAAACGGAATCAAAAGGAGCCGTCAATTCTGCCAAAGAAATGCCGGTAGACACATGTGCATTCCAGATACGAGCGCCATCAAGATGAAAAACCAATCCGAATTCATCGCAAATTTCTTTGACTTTCAATATCTCCTTTTGGGGCAGTACCGTGCCACCATGACGATTATGAGTGTTTTCCAAAGTAACCATTTTTGTTTGAGGGCAATGAATATTATGGGGTCTGATGGAACCCCGTATAACTTCAGGAGAAAGCATCCCTCTCTCTGTCGTTATCAAGTTAACTAATAAGCCCGAATGGATTACAGGACCGCCGACTTCGTAATTCACAATATGACAATCTCGATCGCATAAAATCTCCCACCCCGGTTGTGATTGAGCTTTCAAGCAAATTTGGTTTCCCATCGTTCCCGAAGCGACGAAAAGAGCCGCTTCCTTTTTGAATAAATCGGCGACATACGTTTGCAACTCATTAACGGTGGGGTCATCACCAAAAACATCATCACCGACTTCAGCTTCGAAAATAGCTTGACGCATTTCCGGAGAGGGTTTGGTAACGGTATCGGAACGAAAGTCTATAATTTTCATGAAAAACAATATAGTATAAACAGAAAGAATTTCAAGTATCATCCACATTGACGGCTAATAAAAAAGCCACCCGTTCATAAATCAGGTGGCTTTCTCAAATTTGCACTAAATGAAATGAGACTTAAGACGCCAAAGACACATTCTTAGCCTGATAACCCCTATCGGTATTAGCTAAGTCATAAATAACTTCCTGGCCGACCTTAAGAGTTTTATAACCTTCCATGTTGATTTGAGTGTAATGGACATACACCTCTTTATCCAACCCATCACAAGAAATAAAGCCCCAACCTTTCTTGTCATTAAAATACTTAACCTTGCCTTTAGACATTAAGAACCCTCCAAAAGATTAGTTTTGGTCCTTCGCTTAACTTAATATAAATGTTATACGAATAAGTATCAACAAAATATTCAAGTAATTTTGTAAAATATTAAAATTTTACCTAAAATTGTCATAAATAATCCTGATAAAATAGGAACGGATACATTATCGTCGACTCCGAAAGGGTATGCTTCCACAAAAGTAGCCACCACAGCGCCACTGATGGCAATTGTTAACGTCATATTTGGAAACAA
>JAADHM010000168.1 GCA_013151855.1 FCB group bacterium
AAGCCTCCTTTTAATAAAAAAACCATTGAACGAAATATAAAGAAATATCATTTGCCCATTGATTCCGTGAAAGCAATTTTAGTGAATGCCGGTTATCTTGATGCTTCCGTTATCCCCGATAGCGGAGAAATTACAATTACTTCCGGTCCTCTTTATATGGTAAAAAAAATCATTATTCAAACTGATTCCGTGTTGGAAATAAGTGTTGATTTACCTTTTAATCGACAAAAAGTGGAAAGATTTCTGAATTTTAAATTAAAGGAATATTATCAACAAGGTTATTTATATTCTTCTTTCAAGACGAGTAAAATTATCAAGAAAAAACATTTCATCACTATCGTAGGAAACCTTTCTTTGGGACCGCAATTGGTGTTGGATAAAAAGATTATAAAAGGATTGAAGCGCACCGATCCGGCAATAGTCAAAAAATATGTTCCCTTTAAATCAGGCGAAGTTTTAAATGATAAAAATATGATTTCTGCCGAAAACGGAGCCCGAGCCGTTCCTTTTTTGAGTTTTGAACCTCCTTTGAAAATCGTTCCTCGTCCGGGATATACGCAAGCGGATTTGGTGTTCCGATTTCTGGAACGCAAACAGGTTCAAATCGAAGGAGGGGGAGGGTATATCCCCAACAGTTCTTCGTCATTAGTATGGAATGTGAAATTGGGTTTTCAAAATTTATTCGGTAAAGGGAAAAGGATAACCCTTTATTCGGAGAAAAAAGAAGAAAATCACCAGTTGTTAAACATAAAATATACTCAACCGGTTTTTGTTTTTGGTTTGGGGAGTTTGCATTTAGGTGTTGCCACTCGAGATTATCGCAATTTATTTTATGAGTTTACTCTCAACGGGAAATATCAAACACACTTCACACCCAATTTTTCCGCTGGTATCGGCTTTGAATGGCATAGCGTGGAGCCAACAGGCAACGCTTTACCATATCACACTTTTACCGCTAATTTCACCTTTGAACGCAACAGTTTGAATAATCTTTTGAATCCTTCTCATGGTTTACATATCATTTGGACTATCGGCTATAGTTTCCGAAGTTATGCCGTTAATAATGCAGACAGCGTATCAATCCCTCAAGGGAAAAGTAGTTTTAATGAAACCAGAAACGTGGTTAAATTGGATTGGTATAAAAATATTTTTAAATCATTTGATAATTATACGGGTTTGAAGATTTTTGATTTTGAAACTGCCGAGCCATTGCCTCCCGTTTCAGAGTTGTTTTTTATCGGTGGACCGGGGACTATTCGTGGTTTCCGCAATGAACAATTCACCGCCATGCGTTCCCTTATCGGGACGGTAGAGCCTCGTTGGCGATTTAGTAACAGCTATTTGTTTTTATTTTTAGATGGGGTCTATTTGAACAACCATATTCCCGATGGAAATAATAATTACAAAGTCGATGAATTCTATCGTTTCGGGTATGGATGGGGGATGGCTTTTATCCAAAATAATCGTTCGCTGAAAATGTCTTTTGGCTGGAATCGTGATTTACGATTCGATCAGCCTCGTCTTTCGGTAGAGTTCTTTTCCGATTTATAAAAGTTGACTCAACAGAAAAAGGCTCTTATTCTCAGTATGTGTCAAATTTAATTGAAACCCTAAAAATCATACGTCCGGTGAATTGTGTTTTAGCTATGGTCGGAGTTTATGTCGGGGCGGATATGACCTGGTTGACCCCTGCTTACTATGCAGTGGGTGTTTCTGCTTTGGCAACTTTTCTCGTATGTGCCTCCGGAAATATAATCAATGATATGGTGGATGTTGAAATAGACCGCATCAACAGACCCGATCGTGTTTTGGTCAAAGGTACTTTGAGCAAACGTTATTTATTTATTTTGGCAATTCTTTTTGATATTACGGCCGTTGCTATTGCTTATACCGTTAATATGGAAGTAACGCTTTTGGCTGTTGTCGCCATAGCTTTGCTGTTTATATATAATTACCATGCCAAAAAAATTCCGGTTTTGGGGAATGTTATCATAGCTTTTTTAGCCGCTCTGACCTTTATAACGGGCGGAGTAGCTATTGATTATGATTTGGCTTTTTATCTGCCGGGACCGATAATTGCCGCTTTATTTGCTTTTTTCTTCCATCTGGTACGAGAAATGGTGAAAGATGTTCAAGACCTTCAGGGAGATAGACAAGTGGGTATTAAAACTTTACCGCAAGTTATCGGTGTTCAAAAAAGTTTACTGATAGCGCTGGGTCTTTTTTTTCTAATGGTTTTGTGTACCTATATCCCTATTCTCGAAGGATGGTTTGGGAAATGGTATAAGATAATAACGGTGTATGTAGTTGATTTGCCTCTTTTAGCTTTTCTTATTTTTTTATGGGGTAATCCCAGTCCTAGAATGCTAAAGGTCGGTTCTCTTTTATTAAAATTAGGAATGGGATTGGGGATTATTGCCTTATGGATAAGGTGATTTTTTATGAAACGTTTTTATCTATATTGTGGTATAAGTTCAATCGGCTTATAGTATGATTTATTTGAATGGTGGTATAAAATCAAGTTGATAATGGTTTTAAGATAATGCGTAAATTTATAATCAGTCTATTGTTCATTGGACTTTTTTATTCTTTTGCCAGTGCCAATGGAATCTCGGTTTCCCAATCGCTTGACAAAACGAAAATTGCTTTTGAGGATAGTGTTATCTTTGAAATTACTCTTCAATGGGAAGGGGGGCAGTCTGCTTATCTTTTTACCAAGCCTCTTAATCCCAATTTTAACCGCCTAAAAATACGGGGATTTTCGTCGTCAATTAGTATGTCTCAACCGAACAATAAAGAAATAACAACGAAGAAATATGATTATGTTTTAAAACCCATTTCAAGCGGAGTGGGGTCAATTGATCCGGTGACAATCAGTTATATTAGCTGGCCTGACAGCCTCCCCGGCGAATTGGTTACCGAAGCAATGACAGTCACTATTGCCAAACCGGTTAAAAAAGAAGAAAAGGCGAAAGTTCCTCGAGTGTGGATTTTTGTTTTTTGGGCGGTTATTGTTTTAGGGGGAGTGTTTTTTATTATCAAGAGGAAAATCGTTTCACGCCGACCAAAGGAGCCGGTTAAAACTCCCAAGGATAAGTTTTTGGAGAGTCTTACGATGATTAAAAAGGATGCGGGAACCGACTTGAAGAAATTTCAAGCGGGATTTTATAAAATCGTAAAAGAATTCTTACGGGAAAATTATGGCATATCATTGGAAGCTGACGATAGTGATAATTTGAAAGAACAGTTGAAAAAGACAAATCTTAGTCCGGATAAAGCGGAAAAAATATACCAATGGATAGTAAAAGCAAATAAAGATAAATATAGCCCGAATACCGGCATTCCGGGAGAGACCATCCGTCTGGAATCGGAAATTCGTGATTTTTTTGAAAAATTATAATCTCAAAAATAGATGGAGGATTAATGGACACTGATATCCAACAAATTCAAGAAAAAGTGGAGAGGGAATCTTCGTTCGTAGAGCGTCTTTTGGGTGAAATGAATAATGTTATCGTCGGTCAGAAATATTTGGTGGAAAGGCTGTTGATTGGAATTTTAGCCGATGGCCATATTTTAATTGAGGGTGTCCCGGGCTTGGCAAAGACTCTTTCGGTCAGTACTCTTGCCGATGCTATTCAGGCTAAATTTCATCGTTTGCAATTTACCCCCGATTTACTTCCTGCCGATTTGATTGGTACTATGATATACAACCCTCAAACGGCTCAATTTACGGTCAAAAAAGGTCCTTTGTTTGCCAATATTATTTTAGCCGATGAAATCAACCGCGCTCCGGCAAAAGTACAGTCGGCTCTTTTGGAAGCCATGCAGGAAAGACAGATTACGATTGGCGATGAGACCTTTAAATTGGAAGAACCGTTTTTAGTCTTGGCGACACAAAACCCTATCGAGCAAGAAGGCACCTACCCTTTACCGGAAGCGCAGATTGACCGTTTTATGTTGATGCTAAAAATAACCTATCCCTCGCCGGTCGAGGAAAGGGAAATTATGGAACGCAATACGGGAGCGCAATTGCGAACGGTGTCGAAAGTGATTACTCCCGAAGACATTATAAAAGCACGCCATGTGGTACGTTCTATTTACATCGATGACAAAGTTAAAGAATATATCATTAATTTAATCTTTGCTTCAAGGGAACCGGAAAAATATGGTCTGGGTAATCTGAAAAGTTTGATAGCTTTCGGAGCTTCGCCCAGAGCGACCATATATTTGAATCTGGCGGCTAAAGCTCATGCTTTTCTCAAAGGGCGCGGTTATATTACTCCCGAAGATATTAAAGCCATTGGCCCCGATGTGCTACGGCATCGCATATTGGTCACCTATGAAGCGGAAGCGGAAGAAATCAACAGCGATGACATTGTTTCGAAAATTTTTGATGCGGTAGAAGTGCCGTAATAAATAGTTATGATTCCCGCAGAGTTATTAAAAAAGATACGAAGGATAGAAATCCGCACCAAAAGGTTGGTCAATGACCTTTTTTCCGGAGAATACCATTCCACCTTTAAAGGACAAGGAATGGAATTCGAAGAGGTGCGTCAATATGAGCCGGGTGATGACATCCGTTTGATTGATTGGAACGTAACGGCTCGAACCGGTTATCCTCATATAAAAAAGTTTAAAGAGGAACGGGAGCTTTCCGTCATTTTGCTGGTGGATGCTTCTTCCTCGGGGCAATTCGGCACCCGTGATCGTTTTAAAAGCGAAATGGCGGCGGAACTATGCGCCCTTTTGGCTTTTTCCGCCATCAAGAATAATGATAAGGTGGGTTTGATAATCTTTACCGATGTTATCGAGAAGTTTATCCCTCCGCAAAAAGGACGCGCTCATGTGCTTTGGCTCATTCGAGAGATTCTTTATTTCAAGCCCAAAGGCATTAAGACGGATATCAATGGCGCTTTGGAATATTTTAACAAAGTTATCAAGCGCCGCTCGGTTGTTTTTCTGGTTTCGGATTTTCTGTCGGAAAATTATTACAAACCGCTTCAGATTGCTAATAATAAACATGATGTCATCGCTATAAAAATTTCCGACCCACGAGAGTCGAGCTTTGAAAATGTGGGGATTATCGAACTTGAGGATGCCGAAACGGGGGAGATTATAACTATTGATACCGGTTCGAAAGAATTTAGAAAAGATTTTGCCGCTCGTGCTGAAGAAGATAATATGGTGTTAAAAAAACGATTTCAATTAATCAATATTGATTTTATTAATATCCATACCAATGAATCATATATAGTGCCTTTGATAAATTTCTTCAAAATGAGAGAGAAAAGACATTGAGAAGGATGAGATAGTGATGCTTTTTTTTAATAAAAAATTATTGGTTTTGTCTTTTTTGTCAGTTGTTTTGCTTTTTTCGGCTTGTAAAAATAACTCCGATAACAGTGCTTTAATTGATTTACGCAAACAACTTGCCGGTGATCTTAAGGATAATAAATTATACCAATCTGCCATAGAAGAATACCAAAAGGTTCTTGCTAATCCCGAAATAGATATTAAGACAAGAGCTAATATAAATTATTTGATTGCCAAAATTTATTTTGAAAATATAAAAGACTATCAACAAGCCGCAGCTTACTACGTTAGAGCCCGGACTCTAAACCCCGATGCTTCTTTTAATGATGAAGCCTCCAAAAATTTGGTTGCTTCTTTGGAAAAGATGGGTAATATGCTTGATGCCAAAAGAGAATTGGACGAAATGACCAGTGTTGACACCACTACCCACCATAAAAAAGGTGATGTGGTGGTGGCTCGGGTCGGGGGAGTGCCTATCTGGCGTTCGGAGATAGAAGAGCAGATTCAAGCTCTTCCTCCTGAGGTTCAAAAGCAGTTTATGAGTCGCAAAGACCGCATAAAGTTTTTAAAGCAGTATGTCGGGATGGAGCTGATGTATCATGCCGCTATTCGTGAGAACTATGGTAGCGATCCCGATATTATAAAAAAAGAGCGGCAATTTAAAAAGAAAGTAATCGTCGATAAATATCTTGTCGATAAAGTCATTCCCGAAGTAAAAATTGATACGATGGATGTGATAAATTATTACAAGGCGAACAAGGAAAAACGATATAACAACGCCCCTTACGATTCGGTCAAAGCTCAAGTATTTATGGATTATCAGGGAGAAAAAACACAGCAGGCTTTTTCCAATTATATCGATAAACTGGCTAAAGTGGAAAAAGTCGAAATTCTCGACCAAAATATGAATTAGATTTTTAGGTATTGTTAATGCGAACGAAATTATTTTACATATTTTTTCTTATGGGTCTTTTTGCCGTTTCTACGGCAAAGGCTAAAAATACCGTCGATACGGTATCATCTCTTAAAGGCATAGAGATTAAAACTTCCGTTGATAAAGCGGAAATATATATCGGTGATTTGATAAATTACAAAATTACGATTACTTACGATTCCAC
>JAADHM010000124.1 GCA_013151855.1 FCB group bacterium
AAAAAAATAACCTTTATGGTCGGTGAGATTGTAAGCCGCTCCAGCGCCAGGGATATTATCTCCTCAGCTATCATTAATTTAAACCATCTTTTTGAACTCAATCAAAAAGGACAAATAACTATTCTTCCTGTTTTTGCTAACTCCAAAGGTGCGGAAAGGTTGGGATTGTTTCCGCAATTATCTGATGTTTTGGTTGCCAAGCTAAAAAGTATTTGGGGCGAATATCCCGAAGCCACCCCTCGAAATACCGATGCTATGACGGCTTTGATTAAAAAAGAAGAAATAAAGGGTATGTTTATAGTTGGTGCCAATCCGATGATGCTTTATCCTGATAGAGAGTTCGTCAAAGAAAGTTTGGAAAAATTGGATTTTCTGGTCGTTTGTGATCTTTTTGAAACCGAGACGACAGAGTTAGCCGATGTTGTCCTGCCGTTAGCGAGTTGGGCGGAGTATGACGGATTTTATATTAATCTTGAGGGACGGGTGCAAAAAGCGGAAAAAGCCATTAAACCTCTTTATGAAGCCAAAGCGGGTTATGAGATTATAAATATGATCGCTCAAAGATTTAATACATCGCTTTTCGCCGATGAAAACCGTATGAATGAAGAAATCCTCAAAGTTTTGGAGTGTGATACTTCTCGTCCTTTTGATAATGAGTTTTACGAGGTAAAATTATCGGCTTTGGAGAAAGATGATAATTACCCCATTCCTTTGTTTATGGTTGATGATCCTCATCATCGGCGACATCTTACGGAGAAGTCATCGGCGTTATCTAATTTTGTCAGTGAGGCATATTTGGAGATGTCGCCACATCTTGCTTCCCGATATAATATCGAAGCGGGTGATTCTGTTAGAGTGGAATCCAAAGTGGGGAAAATTATTGTACCGGCTAAAATTTCTGATTATTTAGATAATGATGCGGTTTTAATTCCGCGTAATTTTTCTTCAACAACCGTTAATGCTTTGTTGATGCGCAAGAGAAGAATTGATTGGGTGAAAATTACTAAGGTGAAAGAATAGCTTACTTATGTTGGAAATAGTTATCGCTTCTTCGATAAAAGTTATCATCGTCGTTATCGCGGTATTGACCGGTTGTGCTTATGCTACCTATATGGAGCGGAAACTGGTGGCACATTTTCAACATCGTATCGGACCGCTCTATGCCGGTCCTTATGGTTTGCTGCAACCTATGGCGGATGCGGTGAAATTAATCTTCAAAGAAGATATTGTTCCCGATAAAGTGGAAAGATATACTTATGCCTTAGCTCCGGTTATCTCTTTTATCCCCGCTATGTTGATTTTTGCCGTTATTCCTTTCGGCAAAGATACTTCTGTCTTCGGTTATGGCATAAAAATGGTTCTTTCGGATTTGAATATCGCCGTCTTGTTTATTTTTGCGATTACTTCCTTGGGGATTTATGGTATCATTCTTGGTGGGTGGTCTTCGGGTTCTAAATATTCCTTGATGGGAGGCCTTCGTTCTTCGGCACAAATGATATCGTATGAGGTCAGCTATGGATTGTCGATTATCGGCGTTATTCTCATTGCTAACACTTTGTCCTTGCGCGAGTTGGTAAATCAGCAAGCGAGTGATTCCATCTGGTTCTTTTCTCATTGGTATGTATGGAGGCAACCCTTGGGATTTTTATTGTATCTTACTTGCGCCATTGCCGAAACCAACCGAGCGCCTTTTGATTTACCCGAAGCTGAGTCGGAATTGGTCGGCGGATACCACACGGAGTATTCTTCCATGCGCTTTTCCATGTTCTTTATCGGGGAATATGCCAACATGTTAGCTGTTTCTGCAGTGGGGGCGACTTTGTTCTTTGGCGGATGGCAGGGACCTTTTGTCAATACCATTCCTCTTTTGGGAATAGTGTGGTTTGTTTTGAAAGTGTTTTTATTTATGTTCTTTTATATCTGGTTGCGGGCGACTTTTCCCCGTTTCCGATATGACCAATTGATGAATTTCGGATGGAAAATTTTGTTGCCTTTGGCGTTGTTCAACACGATGTTAACTTCGTTGTTGGTGGCTTTGAAGGTCATTTAAAGGAATTGTGATAGATGAAAGAAATAGCTAAAGCGCTCGGTGATGTTTTTATTCAAATGCCTAAGGGTCTTTTGGTAACTTTTAAGCATCTGTTTAAAAAACCGGTGACACTTGATTATCCGCGCAAGAAAAAGCCGATGACGCCGCGTTATCGGGGGTTGCATTATCTCGAGCGGTATGATGACGGTTCCGAGCGATGCGTTTGTTGCGGTCTTTGTGCCGCCGCTTGTCCGGCGGATGCTATTTATATGGAACCCGAAGAAAACGAGCATGGCGAAAGAAGAGCGAAGGTTTACGAAATCAATTTGTTGCGGTGTATTTTTTGCGGTTTTTGTGAAGAAGCCTGTCCTGAGGAAGCCATCTTTTTAGGTCATGAATACGAATTCTCCAACGATAATCGTAACTCTTTTATCTATACGAAAGGACAGATGTTGGTGCCTCATCCGCGAAAGGACAAGCCGTTTAAGCGAATATATCGAAGAATTAGAAAAGTTTATGGAGTGACGGACAAACCAAAATGAATCTTGATGCGGTTATATTTATAATTTCGGCTATTGTCGCCGTCCTGGGGGCATCGATGATGATTTTTCAGCGTAATCCGGTGATGGCGGTTTTGTCGTTTATGGTCTCCTTGTTGGCACAAGCGGTGTTATATATCCAATTGGATGCTTTGTTCTTGGGAGCGGTTTTGATTATTGTGTATGCCGGTGCTGTTTTGGTTTTGTTTTTGTTTGTAATTATGTTGTTGAATTTGAGAACCACCAAAGAGTTGGGCCCTTCTTCGAGTTTAATGCGGCATTTGGGTAAATATTTCTTGTCTTTTCTTTTAATTATGGAATTTGTTTTTATAATCAAAAGCAGTTTCTTTAAGGGTGCTTCGTTGGTAGGTGTCATGAATATGAAGCCGGAAGGATTTGGTACCGTAACTTCGGTAGCTACCCTTTTATTTACGAAATATTTATATCCTTTCGAATTGACGTCAATCCTTATCTTGGTGGCGATTGTGGGAGCGGTGGTCATGGCAAGAAAGGATAAAAATATTGATAGACCTACGGAAAATAAGTTGGGGAAAAATTAACGACAGGTGAAAAAGGTATTATGATTTCCATATCATCTTATGTAATTGTAGCGGCGGTTCTTTTCGGGATTGGTACTTTGGGAGTGCTCATCTCCCGAAATATTATCATTCTTTTTATGTCGTTAGAGCTTATGTTGAACGCTGCCAGTTTGGCGATTATTGCTTTTTCACGTGAACTGAATGTTATCGATGGTCATGTTTTCGTGTTTTTGATATTAGCGGTAGCGGCGGCGGAAGCTGCGGTTGGTCTGGCTATGGTGATTACTTTGTTTCGGAATAAGGAAACATTGAATATTGATCGATTTAACTTGATGAAATGGTGACAATTAAGGGAAGTAATATATAAGATGTCCGAATATTTATTTTTAGTTCCGCTGTTTCCGCTTATTGGTTTTTTAATCAACGGTCTTTTGTTAGGACGTTTACCGCGTTCGATGATTGCTTTTATTGCATGCGTATCCGTTGGTTTATCATTTATTTTATCATTGTTCCTTTTCTTCGGTTTGAAAGCCATGCCGCCTGAGATAAGAATAGTTGAGCAGGTTTTATTCAATTGGATTATTGCCGGCTCTTTTCATGCTAATATTGGTTTTATGCTTGACCCGCTTTCGGCGGTGATGATAATGGTGGTTTCCGGTGTCGGTTTTCTCATTCATATTTATTCCATCGGTTATATGCGTGGTGATACCGGTTACGGAAGATATTTTGCTTATCTGAATCTTTTTATGTTTTCTATGTTAATTTTAGTATTGGCGGATAATTTCCTGTTTATGTTTGTGGGATGGGAGGGGGTTGGTCTTTGTTCTTACCTATTGATTGGCTTTTGGTTTGAAAAGAAATCGGCTTCGGATGCCGGCAAAAAGGCTTTTATTACCAATCGGGTAGGTGATTTTGGTTTTCTGTTGGGTATGTTCATAATCTTCTGGCAGGTAGGTTCTCTTAATTTTACCGAGGTCATGGCGTCGGCTCCTCAGGTGTTTGTCTCCGGTGGGGTGCTGATAACCGTTACGTGTTTGCTTTTGTTCTTCGGTGCCACCGGTAAATCGGCGCAAATTCCTCTCTATGTATGGTTGCCCGATGCTATGGAGGGTCCCACTCCGGTATCGGCTTTGATACATGCCGCCACTATGGTAACGGCCGGTGTTTATATGATTGTTCGCACCAACGTGCTTTTTATAATGGCACCGGATGCTTTGATGGTGGTGGCTATTATTGGTGTTGTTACCGCTTTCTACGCCGCTACCATAGGATTGGCTCAAAATGATATCAAAAGAGTGCTGGCTTATTCCACTATCAGCCAATTGGGGTATATGTTCTTGGCTTGTGGTGTGGCGGCATTCAGCGCCGGTATCTTTCATTTGATGACTCATGCTTTTTTCAAGGCACTGCTTTTTATGTGTGCTGGCTCTGTTATTCATGCTATGTCAGGTCAACAGGATATGCGTTATATGGGCGGTTTGAAAAAATATTTGCCGATCACTTTTTTATCGATGTTGATGGCGACTTTTGCTATATCGGGCATCCCCGGTTTTTCCGGATTTTTCTCCAAAGATGAAATTCTCTGGAAATCGTTTTCTTCACCTTTTGGAAATTATATTTTGTGGGCTGTCGGTTTCATAACTGCCGGTCTTACTGCTTTTTATATGTTTCGATTGATTTATCTGACCTTTTACGGTAAAGAGCGGATGGATGAAAAAACGAAAGCGCATATTCATGAATCACCGAAATCAATGACCGTACCATTAATAATTTTAGCGATCCTTTCCGTAATAGGCGGGTGGGTTGGTCTGCCGCACCTTTTTGGTTTTACCAATAATTTTGAGCACTGGCTGGAACCGGTAATGCGAAAGACCAATCAAATAATAGCAGCTCGTCGGATTAATGAAGCTGTTGGTGAGACAGGAATAGAATGGGGATTGATGATTGCTACCGTTGCTTTGGTGCTTATATCGATTTATTTTGCTTATCTGATATATAATAAAAGAACCGAATTGGCAACGTCATTGCGAGAGAAATTTTCCAGCGTCCATAAGTTATTATTGAATAAATATTATATCGATGAATTCTATGGAGCGATTGTAATTCGTCCCCTTATATATTTCTCACTCTTTTTATGGAAAGTCATTGATGTTGCCGTTATCGATGGTTTTATCAACGGTATGGCTTCGTCTTATGATGACGTGTCGGGTACTTTGCGTACCATGCAAACGGGAAGAGTGCGAACCTATGCCACTATTTTTCTAGCGGGTGTGGTAATAATTATTGCTTATATGGTGTTTTATTAAAATATGGAAAGAGATATACTGACATTAATTACATTTTTCCCTTTGGTGGGTGTAATTTTATTATTGTTTGTGCCTAAGGACCGACACGATACCATTAAGTCCTTAAGTCTTATAATTTCTTTTGTCACTTTCTTATTATCTATTTGGCTCTATTTTATGTTTGACCCCATCGCCAACGGAATGCAGTTTGAAATCAATATTCCGTGGGTATCTTCTCTTGGCATAAGTTATCATATGGGCATTGACGGTATTTCGTTACTGTTGATTTTGCTTACCACCCTTCTTAGTATGTTAAGTATTCTTTCTTCTTGGAAATCAATTACAACCGGAGTGCGCGGATTTTTTATCTCTATGCTACTTTTGGAAACCGGTACTTTGGGTGTCTTTAGTGCTCTGGATTTGTTTATGTTTTATGTTTTCTGGGAAGTCATGTTGGTTCCCATGTATTTTATTATCGGTTTATGGGGTGGGCCTCGCCGTATCTATGCTTCCATTAAGTTCGTTTTGTTTACTATGTTCGGTTCCGTGCTGATGTTAGTGGGTATCATTTATATTCTTTTTGAATATCAAAAATACACGGGTGAGTTTTCTTTTGACATGCTAAAAATTATGAAAGATTTGCCCTTGAGTTACCATCAACAAATGTGGCTTTTTGGAGCTTTTGCTTTGGCCTTTGCCATCAAAGTTCCTCTTTTCCCTTTCCATACTTGGTTACCCGATGCTCATGTTCAAGCACCAACGGCCGGCTCTGTCATTCTTGCCGGTGTCCTGTTAAAATTGGGAACTTACGGTTTTATTCGCATTTGTTTGCCTTTTTTCCCCGAAGCAACGATTACATTTTTGCCTTATATATCCGTTTTAGCCGTTATTGCCATTATATACGGAGCTTTGGTGGCGATGGTGCAAAAGGATGTTAAGTCGTTAGTGGCGTTTTCTTCGGTTTCTCATATGGGTTTTGTGATGTTGGGCATGTTTGCTTTGAATGTTCAAGGGCTTGATGGTTCGGT
>JAADHM010000117.1:0-6393 GCA_013151855.1 FCB group bacterium
CTGGCGAATCTCACCTTAGAGATTATGCATTTCGAAAACAGAAGTGCCACTGATAGTGTTAAAAACTGGTATATCGGTCATATGTTCGATTGCGATAACGGTGGTGACACCGTAGCCATCGACCGTAATATTTCAACCGCTTGGACTTATAATCAACCCGGCGCCGACCAGGCTTTGGGTTCGATTAAGATTCCGTTTGGTTGCGGCGACGCTTCCAATGGCGATTGGGACTTTAATCCGGTTATTAACGTTAAAGGTCTCTATGGTGACGCCGCTTTCTGGAATGGTACCGCTTATTACGATTCCGCTTATATTTATCTGTCCAACCCGCCAGGGCTGTACAGCCAGAATATGGGCGCCGGCGATGCTGAAGCTCACTTCACTTTAGCCGGTCATAATTTCGGACCAAGCGGCACCTACTCTATGGGTGTTGCCAACTTCCTGATTCACGGGTTAACCGATGCCTCCTCCAGTGCCGAACTGGCTTCGACGGCTAACTTCGTTAACAAGTGGGCAGGATTTGGACGTGGTGATGTAAACAATGATGGCAAGATTGATCTTGCTGACATTATTTATCTTGCCGCCTATATTAATAATGGCGGTCCTGGTCCAGTACCGTTCCAACATCTTGGTGATGTTAATGCCGATGGTAATACCGATGCAGCTGATATTACTTACTTAATGGATTATTACTTCCAATGCGGCCCGTGCCCGATGGGTGCTTGGATATTCTAATATTCGATTTCTATTAATCGGCTCATATAGAAGCGAGGAGAAAATCCTCGCTTCTTTTTTTATACCCAAATAACAAAAAGTTTTGTATAATGCCATAATGACTACATTAAACTACGATAAAACGACCCAAACCATAATCCGACTTGTCGAGGATTTATTCGACGTGGGAGTGATATATAATCAACACACTAACCTTATTATCAGTCTCATTCCCCGTTACGAAACCAAACAATCGGTAAAAATACTAAAAGACCGCCTAAAACTCGCCGGTTATAAATATCAGCTCGACGAACAGGAATATCAGATTTTGTTGACCATAAGCCCTCATCCGCATTTTAAAATACCGGCACTGAATATAATTCTATTTATTATAACTTTGTTTTCTATGTATGTGGTTCCGGTTTTTCTCAAACAAGCGGCTTCAAGTTTTTCCGAAGCTTATCACAACACGATAAAGGCTCTCTCCCACGGAGCCGGTATCGAATTTACTTTTGCCCTCATATCCATCCTTTTTGTTCATGAGATGGGACATTTTATAACCAGTCGGCGGCATAATATTATCACCTCCTGGCCTTATTTTATCCCCGCCCCAAATATTATAGGCACTTTTGGCGCCATCATAAAATCCAAATCTCCTTTTTGGAACCGCGGTGATTTGATTGAAGTAGGTGCCGCTGGTCCCATTGCCGGTTGGATCGTAGCTGTCTTCTGGTTATGGTATGGTTTAACGCGTTCGACGTTTTTGCCCCCCGGCGCTTTTCCTCCCGGCGAAATGGGTTTTTCTTTGGCGGGAGAATCGATTCTTATGAAACTTTCCACTCTATCCATCGTGGGTACCGCTCCCGCCGGTTACTTTTATAAATTAAGTGAAGCGGCTTTTGCCGGCTGGGTGGGGCTTTTAGTCACGGCTCTTAATATGCTTCCCATTGGGCAACTCGATGGCGGCCATGTCTTATATGGCTTAAGCCGTCGCAAACAACACATACTGGGATTAATTGCTATGGGCATATTGTTTATTTTAGGTTTTCAGTCACCTATCTGGTGGTTTTTCGCTATCTTCGGTCTTGTCTTCGGCATTAAACATCCGCCCACCATCAATGACAATAAAAAACCCAATAAAGTGGCGACTTTAATGGGCATTGCATCGATTATAATTCTGATTATATCTTTTACACCGGTACCTTTTCGATAGCCGCATATCTTTCTAAGAAGGTAATATTTTCATCTCTTTTATACATCTTCTTAAAATCTATTTTACCCTGTCTGATAACTTCTATAAAAGCATCTACAAGGTGAGAATCGAACTGGATCCCTCTGAATTTCATTAATTCTGAAATAGCCACTTCCAAACTACGACCTTTTCTATAAGGACGGTCGGACATGATAGCATCGAAAGTATCGGCAACGGCAAGCAAACGACCTTCAACGGGGATTGCTTCCCCTTTCAATTTTTTGGGATATCCGCTCCCGTCATACCACTCATGATGAGCGATGATAAAAGGTATGGCCGGTTTAAAGAGCTCAATACCGCGAATAATTTTCAATCCCAATTGAGGATGGGAAATCATTTTTTGCCGTTCTTTTTTGGTTAACTTGGTCGGTTTGTTTAAAATGGAATCCGGCACCCCTATTTTACCGATATCATGCAGAGTGCAACCCATGACAAGATTATCGATTTGTTTTTTGTCCCAATTCAACTGATGAGCAATCAGCTCGGCTAATTGACAAACGCGGTCGGTATGACCGGCCGTATAAGAGTCTCGTGCTTCAATAGCATTGGCCAAAGCGCGAATAGCTTGTAAATAAGAGTTTTCCAAATCATCGTAGAGGTGATAATTTTCAACCGCTGAAGCGGCCGAATTGGTCAGCACGCTCAAAATATCCAATTGCCCTTTGGTCAATTCATCAAAGTGACTCATGATCAACAAATTAATAACCCCATACAACTTGCGTCTGATAAATATCGGCTGTGAGATAAAAATACGGGTGACATTTTCTCCTTGCCAATCTATTTGCTCTTTGGAAATATTGGGTTTACTGCTTTTGGTATATGAAAAATTCAAAAGAGCGGATTCATCTAATATCTCTTCCAGAAAATCATCGTTTTCCGTATCATAAACAGCTCTGATAACTTTTTTTGAACCGGGGTCAATTTCCAATATGGATACCGCCTGTGCCGATAGCTCCTTTTTAGACGAATTCACCACCAACTTTAAAAAACTTTCGATATCCTCACCGGTAACACCGGCATTGATAACTTTTAAAAATGCCACTTGTTCTTTCAAGTGTAAATTATCCCGCACCAACTTTTGATGTTCCAATCCACGCTTGATAGTAGCTCTCAGTAAATTCAGTTTGAAAGGTTTTACCAAAAAATCATAGGCGCCTTTCTTTAATACCGATATGGCTGTCTCTACGGTGGGAAAAGCGGTCATCAAAATGACAATAGCATCTTTATGATAGGACCGAGTAATATCGAAAATATGTACTCCGGAATACTCCCCCATAACCAAATCGGTCAAAACCAAATCTACCGGATTTTCTTTTATATATTTTATGGCGCTCTCAGGATGGGAAAAGGACTCTACATGATATTTTTCAGCAGAAAGAGCCTCAACGATTATATTACAAATATACTTCTCATCATCAACAACAACTATATTGGTAGTATTTTGGTTGTTATTCATCGGTGTCCTTTCCTTTTATTATTCTTTGGAAATATCGGATTTTCCCATGATAAACTGATAGGAGAATCTTTTTTTGTATAAATATTGCGCTTAAAAAAAGATTATTCCGCTAAGGAAAAAAGATCTGCTTTATAGGAAGACCGCACCAAAGGTGCCGAGAAAACTTTTTTTATTCCGGCTTTTAAAGCCATCGCTTCCAATTGGAGAAACTCATCGGGATGAAGATACCTCACTACCGGTAGATGTTCTTTGGAGGGAGCCAGATACTGACCGATGGTTAATATTGAAACAAGACTATGGGTTAAATCCTCAAAGACTTGCTGTAACTCTTCCATGGTCTCTCCCAGTCCCACCATAAGACCGGATTTGGTTATGATGGAAGAATTATCGGCAATGTATTTAAGCAGCGCCAAAGAACGTTGATAATCCGCTTGAGGTCTGACCGAGGGATACAACCTTGGCACCGTCTCGACATTGTGATTGAATACATCGGGGCGACAAGCAATAATTATATCTTTCGCCTGAGCTTCATTTTTAAAATCCGGGGTTAATATTTCAATGGTCAAATTACTGTCAATTTTACGAAGTTGTTTTACCGTTTGAGCGAATTGATTAGCTCCGCCATCGGGGAGGTCATCTCTGGTTACCGAAGTAATGACCACATGTTTTAATTTTAACTCTTTGACCATTTGCGCCAGCCGCAGCGGTTCGGCGGTATCAACAGCCCTTGGCTTACCGGGAGCAATATCACAAAAGCGGCAATTGCGGGTACATACGGGACCCAAAATGAGAAAAGTCGCCGTTCCCCGATTAAAACATTCGCCGCGATTGGGACAATTAGCCGCCTGACAGACCGTATTGAGATGATATTTTTGTAAGAGACCATTAACTCTCTTATAATCTTCCCCGTAAAACGCAGACACTTTCAGCCAATCCGGTTTTCTTTTGGCGTTAGTTATATTTTTATTGTTCAATTTTTGAACAGTACTCTTTTTCATTTCTTCTATCATTATAAAATCCACACAAACAATTAAGTATAAGCAAAAAAACTCGATAATCAAGATTATGGGTAAAAATAAAATTGTTAGGAGCTATTATGTCTCTTAAAATGATGACCGCCAAAACTCTCTTATTGGTAATTCTTTTAATCTCTTCGATAAATGCCGCCGATAAAAAACAAGCACGAATTGAAAAAATAAATCAAACAAATATCAAAGAATTAAGAGCGGGAACTTCTCTTATCAGCGCAGACACTTGTATTGTGCGGCACGATAACGGTATTATTTTAAAAATCGACAGTTGGGTCGTCGGTAATGAATTATACAAAAGTTATCTCGACCCTTCTTTGAGTTGCCCCAATCCTTATCCTTTCACTGTTACGGAAGTCAATATGCCCATGTATTTTTTAAATCCCACCGTTATCACTGTTTCCGTTGACGTCGAAAGCGCCGATTACTCCGACCCTAATTGTCCCACTCCGGATACAATCATAGCTCTTTCATCGTCTTATTCGGTTCAGGTTCCCGGGGAAGGTCTTTATGATATTTGGGTTCCCTTGGATACGCCTGTGGTCGTTAATGGTCCTTTTTTTGCCGGCTATTTTTTGGGCAACCCCATTGACCAATCGGTGGGTGCCGCTGTTCTCACCGATACCAACAGCGCCGCTACTTGTCGCTCTTACAATATCTGGAGCGATACCATTGGTTATATCGATTTACTGAACAATTCCATCTGGAATTTTCCGGGACAATTGGTTTTATACGCCTCCGGTATTCCGGGTGGCAATTCGACCGAACCTCCTCCCGATATCGTTATCATTTCGCCTCAGAACAACCAAAACCTCTATGGTTCATCGCAACTATGGGTAAATAATATTTCCGGCTCTAACGCTATCGACTATGTTTCCTTTGAATATTCCAACGGCGGTGCTTTTACGGAAATCGGACGCGATTACGATTCCTCCTCCCCTTTAAGAAATGGTATTAACTACGCCGGATCCGGCGATGGTTTTAGTCTCTTATGGAATTTTTCATCTTTACCCGAAGGAGCTTATATTTTGCGCGCCACCGCTTATGATACGCTGGGACGTTCCGCTTCCGATGAAATCAACGTTTATTTGGAACCGACTCCCCCCACTCCCGATATTATTTCTCCCCTTGACGGTTCCGATTTTTGCCCCACCTTTGATTTCTTGATATCCTGCCCCGATGAAAACTTGACCCGCATCGATATTTATAAAAAAGATGCTGACTCCAATTATAGCGCCGGTATGGTGGCGTTAAATCAATACCAATTCGGCGATAATAACGGCAACCCCAACGATGGCAATCGCTATACCAACGGTGAATTCGGCGACTATTACAGTGCCCCCATAGCGGCGGCAGCGGCTATCAAACTATGGGCTGACCGCGGTTACACTTATCTTATGCGCGAAGGGGTGGTTAATATACCGGTGGATACGTTGGTGGAAAGGCTGGCCACTCTTTTTAAAACCAGAGAAAACAATGGCACTTACGATGAAGATCTTTACAAGGGATTAATAGATTTTAATAGCTCCAAAGGAAATCCTCTTATCATAAATTATTTCCGCAATCCTGATTATTTCCATCTCCGCAGTATAGTTGAAGATGAAGAAAAAGCGGTCATCATTGCTTTAGGAGGTACCCCCGGTGTGTGGCTGGCTATTGATGGTTTTCAAGGATGGAAACAGCTTGACGGAACTTTTCTGATAAAGGTATGCAATCCCTTCACCGGAAATATTATCCCTATAGCGATGCGCAATAATATTGGCGTCAACGAGGTTTATTTTAACGGCAATTGGCAGAAAATAGATATGATGGTAACCATCGGTGCTATCAACTGGAATGTAACCAGGACTTATCTCGGCAGTGACACGGTGGGAACAAACGGGTGGTCTTTTACTTGGACGCCTCAAAATCTTCTTGGCAACCATCAATATTTCTTTCACGCC
>JAADHM010000117.1:6405-8817 GCA_013151855.1 FCB group bacterium
AGCGGACTAAAAGATATTTCCACTGTTTTGCTAAATTATGATTGCTCACAATTTTATATTCGCGGCGATTATAACAATGACGGCTTTACCAATATTGCCGATTTGAATTATCTGATAAACTATCTTATATACAATGGACCTCCTCCCGCCGGTGGCGCTTTTCGCGGAGACGCTAACTGCGACAATTATATTAATATTGCCGACATTGTTTATTACCTCAATTTTATCTTCGGAAGCAATAATGCGCCCTGTTATTAGCTCTTTATAAATACGCTCTACAATAAAAAAGCCGCTGATAGCGGCTTTTTTATTAATAGAAAGACAATCACTACCGTGTAGTTTTTCTGGTTACCGAAGCATTTATGGCTCGTCGGGCAATATCGGTACCAATCCCGCAGATAGCAATCAAAGTATCCACCGCCTCATCGAGATGCTTCAGCCAGCTTTTATTGGGATATTTATTTATCAAATCATCGGTGATCTCATCGGCTATATTGACAATGTATTGGGCATAATGCTGTCGCTTTCCGATTTTCAAAAAAGGAATAACATATTTTTTGGCAAGATGGCTGGCCAATAAAAGCCCTACCGAACCCAGCAATCCCAACCACGAACCGGTGGAACTGAAAATAGCACTCATAACTTTTAACCTCCTTTTATTAATTAAGTATCTATTACCACACCAAACGCCAACTGCTTGTGACCGGTATTTTCAACCGCTGTCTTAAAACAGTCCCGTCGGTGCGACTTATGGATATTTCATAAAGCTCCCCCTGTGGCACCAAAGAATCGGACGGAATTAAATCGAGATAAAAATATCCCGACGAATCCGTTGTCGATGACACCGTAAAAGGCGAGACGATAACATTACCGTATTGTACCACTCCCGAAGGAAGAGAGGCGGTGACTTTCGCTCCTTCTTGAGGTTGGCCGTTGACATTGTAAAGATAGCCATACACCCGACAAAGATTCGGTGCCGCCGGCGTCCCCGGATTGAACTGATAACCGAAAACGGTATCTTTTCCACTGCCGGTTACGATAACGGTATCGAAAGCATCAAAAATATATCCCGGAGCTGAGGCCATTACTAAAAAACTATCCGTATTCAAATTGAAAACGCTGAGTCCATTACCATCCGATTTTCCAACCCCTTGTAAAGAGGTCTGACTTATATTACGCACCACTACTTCGGCACCGGAAATAACTTGACCGATGGTGGAATCATAGATTTGTACCTCATAAGCATAAAGCCCCGAGCCACTGCCGATACCGGAAATTTCAGCATCGAGATATTTCCCAAATGTTCCGCTGGTGGTATGATTACTCTGAGGTGTGTTCCATACCCATCGTGCTATCGACGCTGAATCGGCACTTCCTCCCACAGCTCCCGAATCAGCCCTTTGAGCGAGTTTATGCCAAAACCCTTCCGCATACAAATTAGAATCACGACCCTTGATAGAGTCAGCGATAAGCCTCAAGTACTGAGGAGCGTAAATATCTATATTTGAGTCCGATGTTACCCATATCCCATATCCCTGAGCATGTCCGGCAACTCGCAAACCGGCGCCGCCATTGCCTCCTTCAATTACCATTCCTTTACCAATGTTGTCACCTACGGTATAGAATCCCGCTCCCGATCCACCAGTAGCTTTGAAAACCACAGCGTTACCGGAACTATTGGTCACTGCAAAAGAGCCACCGCTTCCGTTGGCGCCGTTTATGACCAGCTTCCCTAAAGTTAACGTTTTCCCTCCGGAACCATCAAGCATAGTTTCAAAATTATCAGCCGCAGTGGAATCATCGGAAATCCGCTTCACATTTGCTCGGGCAAAAACAGAATCCGTCACGGGATTAAACGATGATACCCAGTCGTCCTGACTTCGTAAAGAATCAAGTACCACCGTGACCGAATCCCTTATCTGCATCGTTCTCGTTTCCGTGTTATTGACATTGGACATAATGGAATTGTAGTCATAGCCGATAACTTGAAATGAGAACCTATTAGGGGTCAACAAAAGTACCGTATTCTTTTTAGCTGTGATAATCCCGCTATATTGTCCCACCGTTCCGATACCATCAATATCGGCTACTGCCCTATGATAATAATAATAGATTAACCCTCCGCCCGCTGCTACTGTGTCAATTCCTGTCATCGTGGTAGCAATTCCGGAATCACTAAAGACCACCGTATTGGTTCCCGATTTGAAAACCACCACAAAGAAACTATCGGCGTTGGTAGGACTACCTAATGAATCAAGACTTAAAACAGATACGGTCAAAGAATCTTCTGATGATGTCCCCGAATTATTAACAATACTATAAGCTTTAATCGTTATTGGTATCACTACCCATAAAAACAAAAGGATACCTATTCTACAAAAACGTGGAAAATATTTCATTCACTGCCCTCCG
>JAADHM010000001.1 GCA_013151855.1 FCB group bacterium
GGTAAGACGGTAATAACCTCAGGTTTAACGATTGGTGATACCTTGGTTACAATGGGACAGAATTATCTCGACGACGGGCTTAAGTTAAATGTGACCAATATCGGTGAGGGGGCTCAATGAAATTATCAGAAATATCGATAAAGCGGCCTGTTTTTGCCACCATGATGATAGGGACACTTTTAGTTATTGGGATCTTTTCCTATTTTGAATTATCGGTTCAATTGTTTCCCAATGTGGATTTCCCTTTCGTTGTCGTGCAAACTATTTATAAAGGTGGTTCTGCTGAAACAGTTGAAACGGAAGTTACCAAAAAAATTGAAGAAGCCGTCAATGCTATTTCTGATATCAAACATATCACCTCGACGTCAAAAGAAGGTTATTCCCTCATCATAATTGAATTCAAATTGAATAAAGATGTTAATGTTGCCGCACAAGAGGTACGGGAAAAAGTAGCAGGCATCAGAGCCGAACTTCCGGATGAAATAGATGAACCCATTGTTACACAGTTTAATCCGACTTCAAAACCGGTTATTTCGTTAGTTATCTCCGGTAAAAGACCGTTAAAAGCTATCACCCAAATCGCCAAAGACAAGATAAAACCCCGTTTGGAAGTTATCTCCGGGGTAGGCAGTGTGGATATCATCGGCGGTTTTGAAAGAGAAATATTAATTGCTCTCAATCCCGATAAAATGGAATCCTATGGTATTACGATAAAAGATGTGCGCAATACGGTCGCAGCCGGCAACATGGAAATACCGGGAGGACGTGTTGAGGAAACTTCCAATGAATTATTATTGCGTACCAAGGGGCGCTTGAAACGAGTAGAGCAATTTAACCATATTATTGTCAAAAATAAAAATGGTACGCCCATATATTTGAATGATATTGCTCGCGTGGTTGACACTATCGTGGAACAACGGTCTTTATCCCGATATAACGGACATACGGCGGTTGCTCTTAATATTATAAATCAATCCGGCGCTAATGTGGTGAATATTGCTAACGAATCCAAAGTTGTTATCAACAAGTTAAAGAGTGAACTTCCTCCGGATGTCAATATCGAGATTGTTCAAGATAATTCAAATTTTATAAAAGATTCCATTCATGAGATTCTTTTCAATATAGAATTCGGAACCATGTTAGCGGTGTTGGTTATTTTTCTCTTTTTGCTTGATATAAAACCTACTATCATTACCGGTCTTTCCATCCCCATTTCCATTATTGCCACTTTTAGCCTTATGAAACTGCTTGGATTTACTATTAATTTTATGACTCTGATGGGACTTTCTTTAGCGGTGGGGCTTCTTATCGATGATGCCATTGTGGTGGTGGAAAATATCTATCGGCATCTCGATGAAGGGAAAACCGCTATGCAAGCGGCTTTTGATGGTACGGCAGAAATTGGCTTGGCGGTAATGGCGACAACGTTTACGGTAATGGTTGTGTTTTTACCGGTAGCTTTTATGGAAGGGATTGTAGGACGGTTTTTTTATCAATTCGGAATGACTATTGCTTTCGCTGTTTTGATTTCGCTTTTTGTGGCTTTTACCTTGACTCCCATGTTGTCTTCGCGGATGCTGAAGAAAGAAACAAAGACTTATGAGCACTTACAAAACGAGTACCGAAAGAGTACCGGGTTTAAAAAATTATGGTTGGGATTTAAAAAGGGTTTAAGTCAATGGAATTTGTTTTTTGAAAGATTAAACCCGAGATATAAGAAACTGTTAGCAATGTCACTTAAGCATCGATGGGTGGTTGTTTCTATCGCTTTGGTTTCTTTTGTGGCGGCAATTTATTTGGCAACGTTGTTGGGCACCGAATTTATAACCCAAAGTGATAAAAATAAATTAGCGGTTAGTATCGAAACCCCACCCGGGACGACTTTGCAGGAAACATCGAAAAGAATCGCCGAAGTCGAAAAAATTGTAACCAAATTACCGGAAGTGAAAAATTCTTTTGTCACCATCGGTTCCGGAATTAATTCGGTTACCCAAGGTAATGCCCTCTTTTTATTAAAAAAGGCTTCTCAAAGAAAATTGTCCGCCAAGCAATTGATTGATTCCGTGAGGACTTTAATAAGGACTGTTCCGGGAATTAAATACGCGGTGAGTACCGGTGAAACGGAAGGGGGAGGGGAAAGAGAAATCGAAATATCGGTTAGAGGTGATGACCGTGAAGAAATAGCTAATCTCATTCATAAAGTACAAAAAATTGCCGGTACTATCCCGGGCGCCATCGATATCGATAATACTCTTGAAGAAGGTAAGCCGGAGTTACAAATCAAAGTTGATAGGGACAAAGCGGACGATTTGGGTTTAAGTTTGTATACCATTCCGATGACCGTGCGTACTTTAGTTGAAGGGCAGGTGGTCTCAAAATATAAAGAAGGTGATAACGATTATGATGTCAGGATTAGATTAGATAAAAAATACCGGTCTTCGGCTCGTGACATCGGTAAAATACTTATTGAAAGCAAAAAGAAAATTCCCGGCAGGAAAGTATTTTTAGTTCCCTTGAATCGAGTTGCTACGATAAAAAAAGAAACTTCGATAGGAAAATATAACCGCTATGATCGCCAAAATGAAGCTCGGGTTAATGCCAATGTCTTGTCTAATGCTTTTGCCGGAACGGTAACCGATGAGATAATGAAAAAGGTATCCCAAATGTCTCTTCCGCCCGGATATACCATTCAACCTATTGGTTCTCAAGAGATGATGAAGGAATCATTCGGTTATATATATAAAGCTTTAGCTTTATCGGTGATATTTATTTATTTATTATTGGCTTCATTATATGAATCATTTTTTGACCCTTTTTCCATTATGTTTTCTTTGCCTTTGGCTTTAGTCGGTGCGATTTTAGGTCTTTTGATATTTGGGTCTCCTATCTCAATAATGGCTTTAATCGGTATTATTATGCTCATGGGTTTGGTAACAAAAAATGCTATTCTTTTGATAGATTTTGTGAAACAACAGCGTGAAAAAGGTGTTTCAAGGTTTGATGCCATATTAATTGCCGGTCCGATAAGATTAAGACCAATTTTAATGACTACCTTTGCTATGGTTTTTGGTATGCTGCCCTTGGCTTTTGCCCTTGGTCCCGGAGCAGAGATGAGAGCCCCTATGGCACGGGCGGTTATTGGTGGTGTTATTTCATCAACTTTGTTGACTTTAGTGGTGGTACCGGTAGTTTATACCTTAATTGATGATGTTGTTGGATTTTTTAGCGGAAATAAGAAAAAACCTGTGATTGTTAGCGAAGATGGTCAAGATGAACAATTTAGTGAAACCAACTAAAGCCTTAAAATATTCTGATATTTATTTGGATTTTATTAATGGTAAAGAGACGGTTAAAACTTTTTACCCGGCTAAAAGTTTGGTTGATGTTGCCAGTCAACTTGATGGTGTTCATTATGACCGCAGAAGACTTATAAGTATTTTGACTAAGCAAAATAGAGAGTATGGCGCTTCCGAAAAAACATTTGAAAATATCGAGAAATTAAAAAACGAAAGTACGGTTTGCCTTTTTTCCGGTCAACAAGCAGGCTTGTTTGGCGGACCCTTTTTAATTGTTATTAAAGCTTTGGCTATTGTTAAAGCGGCGAGACAGTATTCAAAACAACTAAATTGTTCTGTTATACCCGTATTTTGGATTGCCGGTGATGACCATGATTTCGAAGAAGTCAACCATACTTTTGTTTTAAATAATAAAGCGGAAGCGATCAAAATAAGTTATGATACGCCTCCTTTAATTAGAAGTTCAACATCGGAAATCATTTTATCCGATTCATCCGAACTAAAAAAAGCAAAAGCTTCTTTGAAACAGGTTTTGGGTGAGACGGACTTCACGGATAATTTATATCAAATGATTGATGCTACTTATACCGACCGAGACACTTTCGTCTCGGCGTTTGGTAAATTAATGGCATCTTTGATTTCTCAATACGGTTTAATTCTTTTTTCTCCCGGAGATAAAGAAGCGAAAAGGATGGCTGTTGATTTTTTTAGAGACATCGTGGAGAAACAAGATGAATTACATGAATACCTAATAGATACCAATAATCGCATCAAACAATTGGGTTATCATTTACAAGTTGATAAAAAGGAAAACGCCACTCATCTTTTTTATAATTTAGACGGGCGGAAACCTGTTCTTCGTGAAGGTGATAAATTTTTTGTTGATGAAAAGATATTTACCAAGGACGAATTGTTGAAATGTATTGAGATGCATCCGGAAGATTTTTCGCCCGACGTTATGACGCGACCCATACTGCAATCATATTTATTTCCTGTGGTGAGTCAAAAGGGCGGGGCATCGGAGATTGCTTATTTGGCTCAGGTAAATAGACTATTTGACTTGTTTGGCTTGGTGGCACCTTTTTATAAAGCGAGACCATCAGCAACGATCGTTGAAAAAAAATATGAGAAAATAATTGATGAATATAAAATCGAATTTGAAGATATCATAAAAGATATTGAGCAAGTTATTAATAAAATTCTAATGGAAACTTTTCCGGAAGATATTGAAATGAGGTTATATGAACTGCGTAAACATATCGAATCGCATTTTGATGATTTTAAATCAACGACTTTAAAGTTTGATACATCTTTGGAAAGTTTTGCTCGTCAAACTTACGGGAAAATCGACTATGCTCTTAAGACTTTCGAAGGGAAAGTTTTTTCAGCACACAAAAAAAAGTCAAAAGAAACAAGAGAACGAATTTATCGCTTGTGGCACGCTTTATATCCCCATAGAAATTTTCAGGAGCGTTCCGTGAACATTTGTTATTTCCTTTCCAAATACGGGTTTGATTTTATAGATTTTTTATATAATAAAATTGATTGTGAACAAAAAGAACATCAATTAATTTCTTTCTCGGAGTATGATAGTTAAATGGTTATTGGTATTACCTGTTATCCGGTTGCCGGAGGGTCGGGGGTGGTGGCTACGGAATTAGGGCAACAATTGGCGATGAGAGGACATCAAGTTCACTTCATTGCTTACGCCCTCCCGTTTCGTTTGGACCGTTATCAAACTAATCTGATGTATCATGGGGTGGAAACCACTGCTTATCCGTTATTCAAATATCCGCCATATACTTTGACCTTGGCGGCGAAAATGGCGGAAGTGGTGCGTTCTTTTCAACTGGATATTTTACATGTTCACTATGCCATTCCCCATGCAACCTGTGCCTTTTTGGCGAAACAATTATTGGCGGCGACATCTTCGAAACAGCCCAAAATTATTACTACCTTACATGGAACGGATATAACTTTGGTCGGTTCTGATCCTTCTTTTTATGATATAACTCGTTTTTCTATCCTCAGCTCTGACAAAGTTACGGCCGTTTCCAAATATCTTGCTCATGAGACCAAAGAGGTATTTAAAATTGAAAGCAATATTGAAGTTATTTATAATTTTATTGATGGCGACCGTTTTAAACTGGATAATGATAAAAAGAATCGACATGAATTTGCGCATGATAATGAATATCTTATTGCTCATATTTCCAATTTCCGTCCGGTAAAAAGAATTTTGGATGTTATTGATATTTTTAATAAAATAGCGGAAAAATTACCGGCAAAATTGCTTTTGATTGGTGAAGGCCCTGATACTATTTTAGCCCGCAGGCAAATTAACAAAAGGAATCTTACCGATAAAGTTGTTTTCTTGGGCAATCAATGTCGGGTAGAAGCCGTTTTGCCATGTGCGGATTTGTTTCTGTTGCCATCTGAAGAAGAATCTTTTGGGTTGGCAGCTCTGGAAGCGCTTGCTTGTGGAGTGCCTGTCATTGGGACTTCCGGGACAGGGTTGGTGGAAGTTGTTGATGATTATAAAAATGGTTTTTTACTGCCCGTGGGTGACACATCATCAATGGCACGAGCGGCAATTTCTTTGCTTCAGGATAAAGAGCGTTTATCGGCATTTAAAAAACAGGCTACAAAGAGTGCCTATGCTAAATTCGATGCGGAAAAAGTTGTTTCCGATTATGAAACGTTATATGAGAAGGCGTTAAATGAATGATAAAACTTGATATTTTAGCCATAGCGGCTCATCCCGATGATGTGGAAATCACCAGTGGCGGTCTATTAATAAAAATGCATAAAATAGGGCGAAAAACAGGTGTTCTTGATTTGACTCGAGGGGAGATGGGGACTTATGGCAACGAACAAGATCGTCACAGAGAAGCCGAGAAAGCGGGGGAGATTATGGGCTTATCTTTTCGTCATAATTTATCCCTGCCGGATTCCGCAATTGAATACAATCGGGAAAACAAATTGAAAATAGCTCAAGTCATTCGTGACACGCAACCGGAATTAGTCATTTTGCCTCATTGGGAACAACGTCACCCGGATCATTTGGTTTGTATGCGTTTAAGTTATGA
>JAADHM010000045.1 GCA_013151855.1 FCB group bacterium
TTCAAAATCAGCGTTTGTCATCCGTTGTGGAGGAGTAAAAGATCCGGTGCTGATTATTTTGGCTTTTATTTTTTGATCCATTATTTTGTCCAAAATGATAAGTTATAAGTTCGTCGTGGATATGCTCTTTTATGTTTTTTGCCGCCATTTCATAGGCAATGGTAATACCATTACTAATTGCTTTTGAATTGGAAGCTCCGTGACAGATTATGACAATTCCATTAACTCCCAAAAGAGGTGCTCCACCGGATTCGGCATAATCAAATGTATTGCGCATCCGTTTTAAAAAAGGTAACAACAACATAGCCCCAAAACGAGAGAAGATATTGGTTTGGATTTGTCGCTTCATCGATTTCACCAGCATAGGTTTGACCGATTCGGCGAATTTCAATAAAATATTACCGGTAAATCCATCGGTAACGGCAACATCAACATCCCCGGATAAAATATCACGCCCTTCTATGTTTCCCACAAAATTTATTTCAGAATCTTTTAATAATTTTTGAGTGTTAATTATCAAATCGTTCCCTTTGCTGCGCTCCTCACCTATTGATATCAATCCCACACTGGGATTTTTTTTCCCTAAAGCAATAGAGGCATATACGGAACCCATCACCGCAAATTGAGACAGATGATGCGGTTTACAATCGGCATTGGCCCCCACATCTAAAACCACCGTAGGTCTTTTCTCCGAAGTGGGAAACAAAGCGGTAATCGCCGGACGGCTGGCACCTTCAATACGCCCCAAAGTAAGAAGAGAAGTAGCCATTACCGCTCCCGTATTACCGGGGGAAACAAAAGCATCGGCGACATTATTTTTAACTAATCTAATACCTTCCGCAATGGAACTTTTTTTCATACGAACACCATCGGTGGCAGAAATATGCATAGGTACTTCTTCTTCGGCATGATGGATCGAGAAATTCTCAGGTAATTTATCTTTCTTGGTAAGAATACCTTCAATGACATTTTTATTACCCGTAAAAATAAGGTGCATAGAGTCACCTATTTTTTGGGCGGCATCAAGCCCTCCTTGAATAATTTGTTCTTCGTCCGAATCGGCACCCATCACATCGAGGACAACTGTATATTTAGCCTTATTCATTTTCTCATAAAATCTCTTGGCAATAGTTCTTAATCTTTTAAAGAAAATTACACTTCTTTAATTTCTATCATCTTGCGTCCATTGTAATAGCCACAATGGGGGCAAATATGATGAGATAATCTCGATTGATGGCAGTGAGGACAGCTAATCACATTAGGTACTGCAAACTTCCAATTAGTGCGACGTTTCCGACTTCTGGTACGGGAATGTCTTCGCTTAGGATGCGGCATCAGTATTTTCCCTTCTTTGTTTGGTTACATGAGAAAGATGCATAAGTCCTTCCCATCGGGAGTCTATTATTTCTTTATTACAGGAGCAGGATTCTTCATTAAGGTTGATTCCACATTGAGGACATAAACCCTTACAATTTTCCGAGCATAACGGTTTCATAGATTCAGCTAATATTATTGACTGACGGACAATATCACTTAAATCAACATGTAAATCAGAACTCTTAAAATAAACATAATCCTCATTATCTAAATCATTACTATTTTTTTCATGCCATTCTTGCGCACAAATTATAAAATCAGTAGCGCTTTCCAATTCTTTTTCAAATTCCTCTAAACAACGGGCACATTCGAGAACGACACTACTTATAATCTTCCCCTGACAAAAATATTCCTCACCTGACTTTTGAATATCAATAAAAAGTTCAACTTCGTTTATCCGATGAATTAAATCATAGCGAAACTCATAATTGCTCAGGTTTCCTTTTAACACGGCATGTGCCGGGAAAGTTTCAAATTCTCTTAAATCTAATATCATAGCTTAGAATTTTAAACAAAATAACCCCAAAAGTCAAGCATAAAAAGAACTATCAACATAAAGTACATCAATAAGTTATATCATTTTGCGGCTTGCAAAGCAAATGGGCTTTCAAATATTACTTGAATTGAAACAGCCGTGAATATTTTTTTAACCTTAATAAAATATTAATGTGTATCTTGATAAACTTTTATTCGATTGGCGGCTTTTTCCAAAGCGGTTTTTTCAGCAGCTAATTCAACTTCTGATAATTTATCTCCCTCTTCTCGCAGTTTCTTAAGGGCTTTATCATAAGCTTTTTGGGCTCGTTCGAGGTCAATCTCTTCCGCTGGCTCCACTGCTTCTACCAACAAGTTAGCTTGATTGTTCGAAACTTCCAAAAAACCCCCGGAAACAGCAAAGATAACATGCTTATCATGGCTGTCTTTAAATTCGAGTTTACCGGGTTTCAAAGCCGTTATCAAAGGAGCATGTTTCGATAAAATGCCTAAATACCCCTCACTGCCGGGAACGACCAAGGATTTGACCTCGTCATCATAAAATATTTTTTCCGGTGTTACAATGGACAAATGAAACATTTTAATCAACTTTTCGATTTTTCATAGTTTTCGATAACTTCGTCAAGATTCCCGGTCATATAGAAAAACTGTTCCGGAATATGGTCTAAGTTCCCGGAAATAAGTTCATCAAAACCCTTGATGGTATCTTCGATTTTAACATATTTGCCCGGTTTACCGGTGAACTGTTCCGCCACAAAGAAAGGCTGTGAAAAAAACCGCTGAATCTTGCGCGCTCGTAGGACGATTAATTTATCTTCTTCCGAAAGCTCATCCATACCCAAAATAGCGATAATATCCTGTAAATCTTTGTAATGCTGCAAAATTTTCTGGACACTACGCGCCACCCGATAATGATCTTCACCAACGATTTTGGGATCAAGAATCCGTGAAGTGGAGTCAAGAGGGTCAACTGCGGGATAAATACCTAATTCCGCAATCTGCCGCGATAAAACCGTGGTCGCATCAAGGTGTGAGAAAGTAGTCGCCGGAGCGGGATCGGTTAAATCATCGGCGGGAACATAAATTGCCTGTACGGAGGTAATGGAACCGGATTTGGTAGAGGTAATCCTTTCTTGCAAAGCTCCCATTTCCGTGCCCAAAGTTGGCTGATAGCCCACCGCCGAAGGCATCCTTCCCAGCAATGCCGATACTTCCGAACCGGCTTGCACAAAACGGAAAATATTGTCAATAAATAGCAACACATCCTGATTCTCTTCATCGCGGAAATATTCCGCCATCGTCAATCCCGATAAACCCACTCTCAAACGAGCACCGGGAGGTTCATTCATCTGCCCAAAAACCATGGCCGTCTTTTTAATGACACCTGATTCCGTCATCTCCAGCCAGAGGTCGTTCCCCTCACGAGTACGCTCTCCCACACCGCAGAAAACCGAATATCCGCCATGCTCGGTGGCAATATTATGAATTAATTCTTGAATGATAACCGTTTTGCCAACTCCCGCCCCTCCGAAAAGCCCAACCTTACCACCTTTCGAATAAGGTTCCAATAAATCGATAACCTTGATGCCGGTTTCAAACAGTTCCGTTTCCGTCGATTGTTCTTCAAAAGAAGGGGCTTTGCGGTGAATAGGCATCCGCTTGGTATCTGCCGGAAGAGGACCGGCTTCATCGATAGGATCCCCCAATAGGTTAAAAATACGACCCAGGGAACTTGTCCCCACGGGAACGGAAATGGTCGTACCGGTATCAACCGCTTTCATCCCGCGCACCAAACCATCGGTAGAAGCCAACGCCACGCAGCGAACAATGTTATCCCCAACATGCATGGCTACTTCTATGGTAAGGTCGATATTTTTTTCTTTATCTTCTATTTTAATTGCGTTTAGAATATGCGGTAGCGCATCGGCACTGAACTCACAGTCAACCGTCGGTCCGATTACCTGTACCACTTTCCCAATATTTTCAGCCATTTAAACTTCTCCAATTTATATAAAGTATTTTTTTCAAAATAATTAAGATTTCAGTGCTTCCGCCCCTGAGACCACTTCCAATAATTCCTTCGTAATCTGAGCCTGACGAGCTTTATTGTACTCCAAAGTCAAACTATGAACCATCTCTTCCGCATTGGTGGTAGCGTTATTCATCGCCAACATACGGTTACTATGTTCCGAAGCAAAAGATTCCGCCAAAGCGGTCACCATTTTTGAAGCGGCATAATCGGGTAAAATAGCATCATAAACGGCTTCTGCGGAAGGTTCAAAAATATAATCAATATTATATCCGGTTTCTTCTTTTTCCTTGGGTTTGGTTATCGGCAAATAACAAGTCTCGGTAATTTGATGGCGGGAAGTTGATATGAAGCGAGTGTACAGTAAAGTGATTTCATCGGTTTCCTTTTTAAGAAAGCGCCAAGTCAAAAAACGAACCATCTCTTTTGCTTTGTCATAATCCAACTTACCATCCCAATTGATATAATTGCTTACTATTGACCATTGATGATGTTTAAAAAAGTCATTCACTCTTTTACCAACAGTAACAACCTCGGTCTCAAAACCACTGTTTTCTTCAAGCCACTGAGTCGCTTGGCGAAGAATGTTGGCATTATAAGAACCGCATAATCCTCTATCGGAAGCTACCACGACCAATGTTTTCTTCTTTATTTCCCTAACTTCAAAAAAAGGATGAACAACGGTATCATCGGTAGAAGCCGCCGCCAAATGTCCCAACATCTGTTCCATAACACGACTGTAAGGGCGGGTTTGCTCTACCTTTTGCTGTGCTCGCCGCAACTTTGCCGCCGCCACCATTTCCATCGCTTTGGTAATCCGCTTCGTGGAAATTACAGTGCGAATGCGTTTTTTTACTGCTTTAAGAGTAGCCATCTATTTTGTTTTCTTCTCTAATTATTAACTGGCAATTTAGCCCTGTTTAAATTGTTGTTTAAATTCTTCCGTCGCTTTTTTTAATTTTTCGTTGGTGGTATCTGATATCTTTTTTTCTTGATCGAGAGTGTGTTCAATCTCGGGGTAATTTTTCTCACAGAATGTCATAAACTCACCTTCAAAGCGACTAATCTTATCGGTAGGCAAATCATCCAGATATCCGTTGGTAGCCACCCAGATAAACATCACCTGACGGGCAACGGGCATAGGAACATATTGTCCTTGCTTTAACAGTTCCACCATTTTTTCACCACGATTAAGCTGCTTTTGGGTAGCTTCATCAAGGTCGGAACCAAACTGGGTGAAAGCCGCTAATTCTCGATATTGTGCCAAATCGAGCTTTAAGGAACTGGCAACTTGTTTCATCATTTTAGTTTGCGCATTTCCCCCCACGCGAGAAACGGAAATACCGACATTAATAGCCGGCCTAACACCGGCGAAAAATAATTCCGGCTCCAGGAATATCTGACCATCGGTGATAGAAATGACATTGGTAGGAATATATGCGGAAACATCACCGGCTTGGGTTTCAATAATAGGCAACGCCGTCAAAGAGCCACCGCCTCTTTTATCCGATAACTTGGCGGATCTTTCCAACAAACGCGAGTGACAATAGAAGATGTCCCCGGGATATGCTTCACGACCCGGAGGACGCCGTAATAATAACGAAAGTTGACGATAAGCCGTCGCTTGTTTGGAGAGGTCATCATAAACACACAAAACGTGTTTTCCGTTATACATAAATTCCTCTCCCATAGCGCAACCCGCATAAGGAGCAATATACTGTAATGGCGCCGGATCGGCAGCGGTAGCGGAAACAACGATGGTATAATCCATCGCTCCTTCTTTTCGCAAGACTTCCACCACGCGAGCAACAGTCGAGGCTTTCTGACCGATAGCCACATAGACACAAATTACGTCGGTGTCTCTCTGGTTGATAATAGTATCAATGGCAACCGCCGTTTTACCGGTTTGACGATCACCGATAATCAATTCCCGTTGTCCGAGTCCGATGGGAATCATGGAATCAACCGCTTTCAAACCGGTCTGAAGAGGTTCTTTTACCGGTTGACGCTCCACCACGCCGGGCGCTCTTCCTTCGATACCGCGATATTTATCAGTCACAATAGGACCTTTACCATCCAAGGGCTGTCCGAGAGGATCGACCACCCGTCCGATAAGAGCTTCGCCCACGGGCACCGAAGCCACCCTTCCGGTTCTCTTCACCGTATCACCTTCATCGATTTTAGTATCAGAACCAAAAATAGCAGCGCCGACATTATCTTCTTCGAGATTTAAGACCAAACCGTAAATATCACCCGGAAATTGTATCAATTCCGACATTTGCACATCTTCCAAACCCCAAATACGCGCAATACCATCACCAACTTGGAGAATCGTTCCGACCGATTCCATTTCCAATTTAGTCTCGTATTTCTCAATCTCTTTTTTTAAAATAGATG
>JAADHM010000005.1 GCA_013151855.1 FCB group bacterium
AAATGGTATCGGAAGGTAAACCATCATTCTTAGAGTAAACTAACCAATTTCCACCCAAAAGAGTAGTGTTATGAGCAATATTGGAAAGACCAGACCAGTTGGGAACTTCATCGGCGGTTTTAAGGGCAAAATAATATGTCGTCGTCGGTTGTAATCCAGTGACCACAAAAGTATCTTGATAACCTCCCACTTTCGGTGGAGGCAGATTTGTTATTTTTATTGCTTTATCCCAATTACTGTCGGCAATCATTGTTGTATCATATCTCATATCATATTGTTTCGCTTTGGCAATTTTACCGTCGTCGCCGGGAGCAGTCCAAACAAGCGTGATAGAAGAACCGGTAGGATTTATCGCTTGTAAATCAATAACCGCTGCGGGAGGAGTGGTATCCGTCGGTGCTGTTATACTATTGTTGCTCTCCGAACATGATAAGAAGATAATTATAAAAATGAAGATGACAATACTAAGTAATTTGGAAAATTTTATATTCATAAAAAATTTTGCCTTCAGATAATTATACACCAAAACTTATTTTCTTTTTTTTATTTTACGGGTTAAAACTTCTCTCATAGCTAAATGAATATGTCCGTTACTAGCTAATATTTCTCGGTCGAATATAGAATAACTTCCACCGCTTATCTTGGAAACTTTTCCTCCGGCTTCTTCCACCATTAAAATAGCCGCCGCCGTATCCCAAGGGTGGAGATAATATTCCCAGAAACCGTCAAAACGACCCGTCGCCACCCAGCATAAATCCAAAGCCGCCGAGCCAAGACGTCTTACCGCCTGCGCTTGTTTCATCATCCGGGCAAACATCCCCAAATTATTTTTGCGAGCGGTGCCGATATTATAAGCGAATCCGGTAGCTAATAAAGACCGTTCCAATTTTTTCTGCGGTGACACTTTGATTCGTTTCCTATTAAGAAAAGCTCCCAATCCTTTGGCCGCTGAAAAAAGCTCATCGCGTTCGGGATCATAAACCACCCCGACAATCGTTTGACGGTTATATTGTAAAGCGATGGAAACGGTATAAATCGGTATCTTATGGGCATAATTGACGGTACCATCAAGAGGGTCTATCACCCAACAAAAGGAAGAATTATTTTCGATAGTATCACCTTCTTCAGCTAAAATACTATATTCGGGAAAAGTTTTTTCGATACGACTGATTATAAATCGTTCCGATTGGAGATCAAATTGAGTTACCGGGTCAATTCTCCCTTTGTAATTTATTTGTTTGGTTTGATTAAAACCTCGATATAAAATATCTCCGGCACCTTTGGCCCATTCCATAGCAAAATTCAAGTACGATTTCAATTCTTTATTTTTCCATTTCATATTATTCGTTCCGTTATAGTTTACGATGCCATCGCAATATCCTGTGTTTTGTATTGTAACTGATACAATTTATAATAAATACCCCTTTGTTTCAATAGCTGTTCGTGATTTCCCATTTCCCTAATCTCACCATGATGTAAAACAATTATATTGTCCGCCTTTTCAATAGTGGAAAGACGATGGGCGATAATGATGGAAGTTCTATTAGTTAGCAACTCATCCAGAGCTTGCTGGATAAGGATTTCCGTTCCCGAATCAACCGAGCTAGTGGCTTCATCGAGAATTAATATATGGGGATTAAAAGCCAAAGCACGGGCAAAAGATAATAACTGTTTTTGTCCCGTAGATAAGGTAGCGCCCCGCTCTTTCACTTCGGTATGAATGCCATCATCGGCATACCGTTCCATAAAGCGGTCAAAACCAACCCGTGTCAGAGCTTCTTTAACGATGTCATCGGAAATACTTTGGTCACGCAAGCGAATATTACGAGCATAGTCACCGCTGAAAATGAAAACATCCTGTAACACCAATCCCAGATGAGCCCGTAATTGCTTTAGAGGATAGTCTTTAAGCTCAACACCGTCAATGGTTATCGAACCCTTTTGGTAATCATAAAAACGATAGAGCAAAGATATCAACGAAGTTTTACCCGCACCGGTGGCACCCACAATAGCCACTTTCTCTCCGGGGGCAACGGAAAAAGAGACATCTTTGATGACCCAGTTATCATCATTATAAGCAAACCAGACATGGTCAAAATTTATTCTTCCCATAAACTTGGAGGGTTCTTTCGTTGAATGGTGGTTGACGATTGAAGGTTGCGTATCGAGCAGTTTAAATATCCGCTCCGAGGATGCCATGGAAGCCTGTAAAATATTATATTTCTGCGATAAATCCCTGATGGGGTAGAAAAAACGCTCCACTAAATAAATAAAAAGCACCAAATCACCAAAAGAGAGAGTATGCGTATGAATCATCTTACCGCCATAATAAAACAACAAACCAACCGAAAAAGCGCTGATAATTTCCACCACCGGATAAAACACGGCATAATATATGACCGAACGAAAATGAGTCGTACGTAACTCCCGATTGATACTATCAAATTTATTGAGGGTTACGTCCTCTCGAGTGAAAAGTTGAATAATGCCTATGCCGGAGAGATGTTCTTGGGCAAAGGCATTTATGCGAGCTATTTTTAATCTTACTACGCGATAAGCATCGCGCGCCTTGGCGCGGAAGATAAAAGTCGCCAACAACAATAAAGGGAGAGAAATAAAAGTAACCAGCGCCAATTTCCAATTGACATAAAAAAGAGCGGCCACAAAAAAGACCAGCATAAGAATATCACCGATGATACTTACCACCCCCGAAGAAAACAATTCGTTAAGAGTATTGACGTCGTTGGTAACTCTGGTGACCAATCTCCCTACCGGATTGTTATCATAGAACCCCAGATGTAATTTTTGCAGCCGGCGGAAAATTTCCATGCGGATATCATTTTGCACTTTTTGTCCCAACCACATAGTGACATATATCTGGGTATAAGTAGAACCGAGAAGGAGAACCACCACGCCCAGATATGCCAGCGCCAACATCCTGAACCCTTCCGTCTTACCGGCCATAATATTTCTATCGATGCCCCATTTAGTGATAAAAGCCAAAGAAGTCTGAAAAATGGCGTTTAACAAAAGCGCCAAGATGGCTAAAATCAGCACCCATTTATAGGGCTTGATATAACGCAAAAGCCGTTTCATCAAGCGAGCATCATAAGCTTTCCCTAAAACTTCTTCTTCGTGGTAACTGTCGGCTTTGCTCATAACTGTTCCAGTTCCTTTTCCAAAAGCTGCATTTTGTACAGTTGGGCATAATAACCATTTTGTTTCAATAATTGACGGTGCGCTCCCTGTTCAACAATTTTACCTTCGTGAACATATAAAATTAAATCGGCATCTTTAACGGAGGAAACCCGATGGGATATAATTATGGAAGTGCGGTTTTTCAGAAAGGATTTGATGCGATGGTTAATCTGTTCTTCCGTTTCGGTATCAACGGAAGAAGTGGTATCATCCAAAATCAAAATAGCGGGGTTGGTTAAAAGGGCACGGGCAATGGTCACACGCTGTTTTTGTCCTCCCGATAAAGTAATGCCTCTTTCTCCGACAATAGTTTGATAACCATCGGGAAAGGCGCTGATATCTTTATCCAAAGCGGCAATAGTGGCAACTTTTTCAATTTGTTCATGGTCTATATTCCGGAGTCCGAAACGGATATTCTCCTCGATAGTATCTGAGAATAAAAACGGTTCTTGAGTGGCAAAACCAATTTGTTCCCGTAATGATTTTAAATCCCAATCATTGATATCCACATCATCGATAAACAATTGACCTCGTTTTACCGGAAAAAGACGAGCCAACAAAGAGACCAAAGTGGTTTTACCGCCTCCGGTCATACTCACCAAACCAACCGTCTGTCCCGGAGCAATAGTTAGGTTAATGTTATCGATAACCGGGTGACTGTTGTAGCCAAAAGAAAGGTTTTTGAATTCTATTTTCCCTTGCATCGGCTTACGATATAAGTTATTCCCTCGGTTTTTAATAATCGGAGTGGTGGAAAGAATACGGTTAATCCTTATCAGAGAAGCTTTACCCCTTTGATATAACGAAGTAACCCAACCGATGGCAATCATCGGCCAAAGAATCATCGACAAATACCCGAAAAAAGCGACCACATCGCCCAGACGAAGATTCCCTTTAATAATATCCAATCCTCCAAAGTAAAAGACGACCAGATAAGAAACTCCCGCCACCAACCTCATTGAAGGAAAAAACAATCCCTGAACCTTTGCCAAAGACATATTGAGATCTATATAATCATTTGAAAGTCGGGAGAAATTTTCTGTCTCTTCTTTTTCTTGGCGATAAGCCTTAATAACTCTCATACCGGCCAGATTTTCTTGGGCGGTCGCCGTGATTTCGGCAAACTTATTTTGTACTTTCATCGATTTTATATGAAGAAGATTTCCGATTTTATATACCGCAAAAGGTAATACTACCAAGGGGGAAAAAGCATACAAAGACAATCGGGGAGACAAATAAATCATAAAAGCAAAAGAAATAGTCAGCTTTAATATGGTATCACTGATATACATCACTCCCGGCCCAATCATCTGCCGCACCGCTTCCAAATCGTTGGTCATCCGAGCCATCAAATCCCCCGTGCGATTTTGATAATAAAAGGTGGGCGAAAGTTTCAGAAGATGCGAGAATATTTCTTCTCTCAAATCGTATTCGATATAACGAGACATCCAGATAATTGTCCGTCTCATGGCAAAGCGAAATACCCCGGAAAATACCGCTAAGCCAAAAGATATAATTACATATTTTAAAATAACGGAATTGCCTTTATCAGCCTCTAAGGCATCAAAGATAAGTTTAGAAATATAAGGTATGATTAAAATCAAGATGTTCGATAAAACAACCGCGATTCCTCCGGCAACCAGATACCATTTATATTTTTTGAAATATTTTGTTATCGTTGCAAATTGATTAAAGGTTTGTTTTTCTGATATTCCGCTTTTATCCATGTCATCCCGTTATATATACCAATTATTATATAAAAGATAATATAATGAGAATTATAACGATTGAGAAGATTAATAGTTTAAGATATTGGCAAAAAGATGAATGGCGTCAATATCGAGTTTCGAAATCATTTTGAAAAGGGGTAAACCACAATAGATAATTTGTCCCGAACCTAATCTCGAAACCGACAATAAAGCTGACCCTCTGGGTGTCATAAACACTTTTTCAGAAGGTGAGACCACAGCGGAAGCAACTTCCTTTTTCTCATAAAAAGCGGAAAAAAGACCGATTTCCGAAATAAGATATGGTTTCGATAAAATTTTTGCCGCAGGAATATTATTTTTAATGTCTTTGTTATCGATCACCTCATCGGTAGGTATCAGAGAAACGGGCAAAATTCTTTCCGGCCAATTATCCGGTTGACCAAAGATAACCAAAGAACCTCCCTGACGAAGGAAATCTTCGAATTTGCTTTTAACTTTTCTTAAATTGGGATAGGATTTAAAAGCACCGGAACCGACAATAATAACATCATAAGCATTAAAATCAGCGGTTATCAACGAATGATTGGTAAAAGGACGCACCGCCGCATCGGTCATACTCAGCACATCTTCCAAACTACCGGTTGTATCCGGTAAAAAGGCAACTTTTAACGTTTTGGGAACTTTACAAGAAGCTATCCTTATATGTCCTATATCAGATGACACCAGCTTTTTATTTATTAATAATTCTATTTTCAATGGTTGAACACCCAGCTCAAATAAATTTGAAATAGTAAAAGGAATCCGAATAGTCTTGAGAATAGAGCCTTGGTCTAAAACTACTTCTTTGCGATAAGCTCCGGCATACAGACCACGAGGAGTAACAAGGCTTAATTGAACCTTACCGGCAAAATCATACGGTTTTGAAATGGCAATTTTGAGATATAAACTGGAGACGACACGATCTACTTCGAGTTTGGCGAAAGGTTTCACAAAATAGTAATCCGGTTCGAACCGAATCTTAAGATCCGGAGCAACCCACACGGGAATTTTGCTGGTAAAAGTTAAAGGCACCTCTCCATAAGCGACGTCAGTGGTAAAGGTTAACGAATCGGGAATCTCTCCTTCCAAATGCGAGGGGTTTATATCCACCAAAAACTCCCTCACATAAGATTGATGAGGTATAATTTTTATGGGTTCGGCACCCAGAGAAATAACGGTCGTATCCCAATAAGGATAAAAAGAAAAACCATTTATCTCGACTTCTTCGGGACCATTATTGGAAAGAGAGGCTAAAAATTTTAATTTCAAACCATGGGGGGAATCATGTATCATAATTTTCCCCTCCCATTTGATACCCACGGCATCTAAGGTCAAC
>JAADHM010000162.1 GCA_013151855.1 FCB group bacterium
TTAAACGGAAATAATTCCCTGTTTTGGGGTCATTGATATTATAAACAGCTTTCCCTTCAATTTCCGTAACGGCAGAGCGGAGGTCTGTTCTCAATTTAGCGTATGAAGGCATAGTATAATTTACGTTTTTGTAAGGGAACAAGCAAGAATTGTTAGGAGATGAAAAGGAAAGATAATTACTTACGCAGGGTATCTATCAGCCACTTATTGTAAGCATCAATCAACTCATCACGACGGACAACGCCGATGATTTTATTGCTATCATATTCATTTACCACCGGAATTAATCGCAAATCTTTCATGCTAAACATTTGATAAGCCTTTTCCAAATCATCATCGAAATTCAAAACATTTGTATTCTCTTTAATAAGATCCTGAGCAATAATCAAATAGTCGAGAGAATGCTGGCTTAAAACAGAACGGATATCCTGAAAAGTTATAACCCCTTTCAAATGTTCCTGTTTATCAACAACAATAAAGTAAGTTTCATTAGTACTTTCAATTATTCTAAATATTTCAGCTAACGGAGTGGAAGCATCAATGGTTTCAAAATTTTCATCCATAATTTCCCGGACTTGATGCGACTTTAAGATATTTATATCTTTACCGCCTTTAATATCAATTCCCCGTCTAAATAATTTAACCGTATAAATAGAATGATTGAATAATTTGCGAGACACCAAAGTTGAAAAAACAACCGTCATCATCAGCGGCAAAATCATGCGATAATCGGTAGTCATTTCAAATATAATAAGCATCGCTGTCATAGGAGCATGAGTAGCGGCAGCCATCATACCTGCCATCCCCACCAAAGCATAAGCACCTTGAGTAGCGGTTATTTGAGGAAACAGATAATGGGCCAGATATCCGAATGCTCCCCCGGCGGCAGCACCCATGAATAAAGAGGGAGCGAAAATTCCGCCGGAGTTTCCCGAACCAAGAGTAAATGAAGTTGCCAACATTTTCAGAAAAATCAAAACAAACATTAAACCGATGCCGACTTTTCCGTACAAAGTTAATTGTATAGTCTGATATCCATCAGCAAGGATTTGAGGGAATATCAAAGCAATAGCTCCCAAAAACAAACCTCCGATAGCCGGTTTATAAACCGACGGCAATTTTAAAGCATCGAAAATATCTTCAAATTTGTCCAAGGTTTTGGTAAACATCACTCCTAAGCCACCTAAGACAACACCCATTATCATATAAAGAGGGATTTCCCACGCAGAGACGAGAGTATAATCGGAAGGAACTTGAAAAGCGGGATGGTTGCCCAAAAAAGCGCGTGTAACCACAGAAGCCACCACCGAAGAAATAAGAACCGGCGAAAAGGTTTTAATAGCAAAATCACCTAAGATAATTTCCAGTGAAAAGAACACTCCCGCAATGGGGGCATTAAACACCGATGTAATTCCGGCAGCAGCTCCGCAACCGACTAAAACTTTTACCCGTTCTCCGGACATACGAAACATCTGACCGATAGTAGAGCCGATGGCGGCACCGATTTGTACAATAGGACCTTCTCTTCCGGCAGAACCTCCGGAACCGATACAAATAGCGGAGGCAACAGCTTTAGCGGCAGCAACTCGGGGACGAATAATTCCCCCCAAGCGCGCCACGGCATTCATAACCTCCGGTACCCCATGTCCTTTGGCTTCAATAGCAAATTTAAAAACAATAGGACCTACGAATAAACCACCTATCATTGGTATTGCTAAAAGCCACCAGTCAAAACCTCTTGTTTTAATTGTTTCTGTCAAGGTTTTGGCTGTCTCACCAAAGAATATGGTATTCATATACTTAATTAAGATAATAAATCCAATGGCTCCCAAAGCCGTAGCTATTCCCACAATTACAGATAATATAATAAGAACATTAGAGCCTGAAAGTTTTGTCTTCTTTAACAGTTTATCTAAATATGGTACATGCATAATGGTTGCTAATCTATTCTATTTAAAATAATTTACAAGGGAATAATATATTATTTTAGCATTTTTTCATTAAATTAAAAGCTTAAAATACTTCCAAACATTATAAATAAACATAAGCCTCCACTAAAAGAATCATAAAAATAATAATTCTCTCAAGGATTAACTATTATGGAGTAATCTTTCTAATATGAATTGGCTTGACATTATCTTGATTTTACTTAATTTTCTGTCAGTGAAAAAATTCACTAATTGCTTATTAAATCCTGTTGTGCGAGGTGAATAATATGCGCAATTCTGCAGATGCGGTGATAATCGGCGGTGGAATCATCGGACTTTCCGTAGCTTTCTATCTGGCAAAAGAAAAATATGGAAATATCGTCCTTGTCGAGAAAGAACAATTACTTGGATCAGGTTCAACTTCGAAAGCCGCCGGTGGTATCAGAGCCCAATTCGCTACTAAAGAAAACATCCAAATGTCTATGCTTTCGGAAAAATTGTTTAAATCTTTCAAAGAAGATACCGGTTATGATGCCTTATTCGATCAGGTGGGATATTTATTTCTTATAAAAGATGACGCTGACGTTATATCATTTAAAAAAAATTATGAGCTTCAACGCTCTTTAGGCTTAAATGTCGAGCTTCTGCAACCCTATGAGATAAAGAAATATGCCCCCCATGTCTCTCTTGACGGAGTACAAATGGGAACCTTCTGTCCCGATGACGGACTTGGCGACCCTTACGAATTTTTATCCGGTTATGACCACGCCTCCAGAAAACTTGGGGTTGATATCGAACTCGAAGCGGAAGTCAAAGATATTGAAGTCATCAGCGGTAAAGTGACAACAGTTAAAACAGCAAAAGGAAATATCAGTACTCCCTTGATAATCAATTGCACCGGCGCTTACTCAAAACTGATTGGACAAATGGTGGGTACCGAAGTAAAAATTGAACCTTATCGCCGTCAAATTGTCACCACCGGAGAGCTCGATTTTGTTAAGCCTAATTTCCCCATGGTGGTCGATGTCAAATCAGGTCTCTATTTTCACAAGGAATCAAAAGGGTTGTTGCTGGGTTGGGCTGATAAAACAGTTAAACCATCTTTTGATATTTCTCTTGACCCCGATTATACCGATGCCATTTTAGAAAAAGCGCTGGCTTTAATCCCTCAATTGGAAGATGCGGAAATAGCCAATGAATGGGCGGGGCTTTATGCCACCACCCCTGACCATCGTGAAATTATCGGCTATGAGCCAACAATCAAGGGATTATTTCACGTTGCCGGTTTTTCCGGGCATGGGTTTATGCATGCACCCGCTGCCGGTCTCGTTACAGCGGAGATTTTAACCGGCAAAACACCTTCAGTGGATGTTACCAACTATGCTCCCGACCGATTTGAAAATGAAGTCTTAGCCGACGAAACTTATGTGATTTAGGTTCAGATTAGAGAAAAATATTAAACAAATTTTTATATAAATTCTTTTAAGTATGGTAAAAAACTTCTTAAAAGGAGTAAACGAATGAAAGCCACAGTAATGATTGCCATCATTTTACTATTGGCCGGAACTATGGTGGCTACCCCTAATAATCAAGCCAATCTGAAACTTCATCAACAAGAAATAACAATTAAAACGGCCGATAATCTTAAACTTTATGCTTGGTTAACTCCCTCCCCTGACAAACATGCCCCCTTATATGTTCTGTTGCCTATGATGGGACGAACCCATACCAGTTATAATGACTTCATTAAAGCTCTTTATGACAAACTGACCCCGTCAGACACCGGTAAAAAAGCAATGCATAAAATTCCCAATATTCTCACTTTTGATTTAAGGGGTCATGGAAAATCAACCACCCTTGGAAAAGCTACTATCGGTTTCCGCTCCATGAGTCCGGAAGATTTTCAAAAATATCCCCAAGATATCCAAGAAATGATAACACATATTCTAAATGATACGACTTACGATATAGACAAAAATAATATTGTGGTCATCGGTGCTTCCATCGGAGCCAATACGGCTATTATGGTTCCTGCGTTAGTAAAAAATGTCAAACAAGTTGTCATGCTTTCTCCCGGCGAAAATTACCGCTCTTTGGAACCGGCTAATTATTTAAAAAAGTATCAGGGGAAAGTTTTAATCTGTGCCAGCGAAGAAGACGGTTATGCCAGTGAATCCTCTAAAAAATTAGCCAAGCTTAATAATAATTGTACTTTAAAAATATACCCCGGCTCGAATCACGGCACCAATATTATCAATAATCACCCGCAAACTATGACTTATCTTTTGGATTGGTTGTTTAAATAAGAGTTTATTGAAAAGTTAATTATTATTTGGTATTGTCTTCGGTATCTTCTTTGTCGGAAATATCAACCATCTTCGTACCGTTGCTATAATCAACAGTTCGCACCGAAGTCATCCTCATCAATCGCTGGGTAACATCTTTTATTTTCATAGCCGATTCTTCGATAATTTTTAGCTTATTTTTCAACTCTTCATCGAGGTCATCGCGTTTTAAAAGCAAAAGCTGAACATTGCCCAAAATAGCCGTAAGAGGGTTGTTGACTTCATGATTAACGGTAACAGCCGTTTCTAAAATTGCGCTTAATCTTTCCTTATCAATCAGCTCTTGCGATAAAATGTTATCGCCTCCCTGCCCCCGAGCGGTATAATTCAAAGCCAACAGGGCTGATAAGGCTTCAAGAAATAAATCTTCGGAAACAATGGTTTTCGCCCCCTCTTGTAAACCAATTACCGCCCCAAAGATATTACCACCTTGTTGCAAAGGCAAAGTAAATGAATGGCAGGGCTTATCACCGCCGAAAGAAAGATAAGCGGAAACCAAGTTTTTATCACGGCGCAAATTTTCAAATAAGTCCTTTTCCAATTCCACTAAACGCTTTTTACTTTCTTCCGTTTGGGAATGAATAACGGTAACGGTAATTTTATATTCTTTATCCCAGAGATACAAAGCCGCTGCCGTCAAACCGACGTAACTGGCCGCTTCATTAAGCGCCGTCTGTGATATTTGATTAAGATCTTCACCTCGGGCGCCGGCAACAGCTAATAGTCGTAGAATTTCGAACTTGTCAGTTTTTTTTTGCGTCATATTCATTTATTGTTTGCTTCAAACCACTTTTGAGCAAAAGCAATGCCTTATCATTAGAAACTCAGCAATTTCGGTAGTAAAATAGTAGTTGTCCTTAAGATACTTAATATCTAAGCATTTATCCAGATATTTTTCTGTTCAATCTTTGAACAAACTTTTAAATGTAATTATTGGAATGCATAAAAATTCATATTTAAGTGACAAATATTCACCGTTAAGTATTTGACATTCTTATCCAAAAACCATAGATTTATCGTTTCTTTTTGAAAAGAGTTATTATGCTGGAACCGATGATACACGATAAATGTGGCGTATTTGGCATCTTTGGGAATAAGAAAGCCGCCGAGTTAACTTATTTTGGCTTATATGCTCTCCAACACCGCGGGCAAGAATCGGCGGGAATTGCCACGGCTAACAACGGTAAGATACACCTTCATAAGGGTATGGGAGAAGTATCGGAAGTTTTTGCCAGCCGTGATAATCTCAACAAGCTAACAGGTAGTATGGCTATCGGTCATACTCGTTACAGTACCACCGGGGCTTCTTCCCTGATAAACATACAACCTTTTATTATTACCAATCGTGCCCGCCCTTTGTCTATTGCCCATAACGGTAATTTGACCAACGCGATGGAACTACGCAAAAAACTCGATTCTACCGGGTCAATTTTTCAAACGACTTCAGATACCGAAATCATTCTTCATTTGCTAACCAAGTCCAAGAAAAAGAAAAGAATCGACCGTATCTGCAGTGCCCTTGCTACGGTTAAAGGCGCTTTTTCTTTGCTCTTTTTAACGGAAAAATCAATAATTGCCGCTCGAGATCCGCGAGGTTTTCGGCCATTAGCATTAGGTCGATTTAACAAGGCTTATGTGGTGGCATCGGAAACCTGTGCTTTCGATATAATAGGCGCCAAATATATTAGAGATATTGAGCCCGGCGAGGTATTGGAAATCTCGGAAAAAGGATTGAAGTCATATTTCCCGATGAAAAAAGCGAAAAACGCCTTTTGTATTTTTGAATATATTTATTTCTCCCGTCCCGACTCCAAAGTATTCGGCGAAAATGTCGATAAAATACGACGCCGTTTGGGAAGACAACTGGCTCGTGAACATCCGGTCGACGCCGACATTGTGATTGGTATCCCCGATTCCGCCAATACCGCTACTTTGGGATTCGCCGAGGAATCCGGTATTCGCTTTGAAATCGGCTTGATAAGGAACCATTATGTCGGAAGA
>JAADHM010000088.1 GCA_013151855.1 FCB group bacterium
ACTTTTACCACCGGAGGTACCTGCCACCAGGTTTGTCCCGTTGCCCACACCGCGGCCGCATCGGTGCGCACTATCGGTGTCCCCAAACAGCCCAAACCGCCATACATATTGGAATGACTGTCCGAAGCTACCACCATCGTGCCCGGCCAGACATATCCTTCTTCACACATTATCTGATGGCCTATGCCACGGCCGGCAGGATAAAAAGCGATGTCTTGCTCTTTGGCGAACCGTTCTATCTTGGCATATTTAGCCCGATTGGCTTCGCTTTTATCCTGAACATTATGGTCTAAAGCGAAGACCATCTGTTGAGAATAAGCAACCTTGTTCACCCCGATAGATTGAAATTTGGGTATAACCGCTCCCGTATTATCATGCGTCATGACATAAGCCGGATGTATTAACAAATAATCACCACTGCGGACAATATGATACTCTTCCAAACCAACCGCAAACCGCTGGGCTATTTTTTCAATTATATTTTGACCGTTTGTTTTATTAGCTTCAGCCATTTTATTTCTCTTTTCACTATAATTAGAAAAGTTTACTTAATCGCTTTCACCAAATCAAAATCGATAAAATCAGCATGGTGAAAAATAACGCTTTCCGGAAGTCTTTTTTCTCCCGCACCTTCTTTGGAATGAGTGGCAATAACGTGCATTACTTCCGAGGGAAGACCATGTTTGAACGCCAATCCCACCCCGCTGAACGGATGGCGGATATGTTGGCCAAAATCGGATTTAACCGGTTGACCGTTGACAATTTCATACTCCAAAAGTTTGCCCACATCAGCCAATAAGGCTCCAGCAATCAAATAATCTCGATTTACCGGTATTTTGTTAGCACCGTGAATTTCGTCCAATACCCGGTCACACGCCATACACATTCGGCATACCGCCCGTACATGGTCAATGAAAGTAATTTTAACGTTTTCAACCAATAGCGTAAAAGGAATATTACGCAACAACTCTTCGCTCCATCCCCGAAATTCAATGGCTTCTTGCCAGCAAGCGATTACTTTTTCTTGCAAGTCATTATCTTTTATTTCCTTAATTTCAGGTAAAAGATTCAAAATCATCTTCCGATTATCATCATTTATCATTATTATTGACTCCTTCCGCTTATAAGCAATATTTTCTATCATAATGTAATCTCTGACATCTGTCCAGCCCAATTAATACAATATATAAGGTACAATTAAATTATTGACTAAATATGTTAATAACTCAACAAAATCAAAAAACTGTTTTTTTTATATTTTAATTTGGCAGGAACAGAATAAATTTTGATGAAAATCTTCAATACTCTTAGTCATAATAAAGTTATTATTAAAAAGTGAAATTAATCACAAAATAATGGAAAACAGTATGAATTTTTCTTGACTTGTAATTATTTTTATTTATGTTAGTAATTGTTAACTATGAAATCATTAACCACTGAAAGAAAAAAACAAATTCTACAAGAAGCAACCCGTCTCTTTAGTGAGTCGGGTTATACCAAAGTCACTATTAAGCAATTAGCCGAAGCCTGTGGCATAACAGAACCGGCACTTTATAGACATTTCGAATCCAAAGAAGCTATTTATAATGGTGTTTTAGATGGTATTGAAAATCGCCTTACCTCTCAAACTTTTTTTGACCAATTTGAAAAGGAACAAGATTTAGAAACTCTCTTAAAAAATTTTTCCTATCATATCATCGATTTTTTCACTAAAAATGAAGATGTCTATCGTTTACTGCTCTATTCATCCTTAAGCGAACACTCTAAAGCAAAAGAGGTTTTTCAGAATATTCGTGGGGCTTACGTAAAATTTCTTTATAAAAAATTAGATCAACTCGCCCAACAAAATATGATTGCCCAAAAGAATAATGAGTTAACCGCTCGTTGCTTCACCGGTATGGTTTTCGACTGTGCTTTGAGTATAACCTTATGGCGCAGTTATCAGGGTAAATATTATAAACCCAAGGACGTTATTGCCAATAATGTCCCTATTTATGTTAAGGGCTTACAAGAGTAAATAAAAAAACTGAATTAACTGAAATAGATATTTTTTTATTAATTAGGTTAGTTAATATTAACTATCAGGAGGTAAGATGAACCTTGTTAAGAAATGGGTACCCCAGAGGATATTAAAAAACAGCCCCTTGCTGTTGTTTATGGCCTTGGGATTGTTGCTCATTATTCCTCTAAGTAACACCAATGCCGTCACCGATGATGTTTGTGCTAATTGTCATACCGATATTAGTGAAACATTTCACAACACAGCCCATGGTGTTTATTTTAGCCAGGATACTAAATTGGCTAACCATACTTGTGAAGCTTGTCATGGATCCGGGACAGCTCACATCGAAGACGGCGACTCGAATAAAATTATTAATCCCGCCAAACATGATCAGTTTGGAGGGAATGTTCTTTGCTTGAACTGCCATAAGTCACATAAGTTTGACAACTGGTCTTTCTCTGCTCACAAGACTAATAACGTTACCTGCGCTGACTGCCATAAAGTGCATGGTGATGCTTCTATGACAACTAAAGAAAAATCGCCTGATCTTTGTTACAAATGTCATAGTGATGTAAAAATCTCCGCCTCTATGCCTTCCCATCATCCTATTGCGGAAGGAAAAATGAAGTGTGAAGATTGTCACGGAGTTCATGGAGAACCGGCAAAATTGACTATGGATAAAACCGGTCGCGAACTTTGCCTCAGTTGTCATCCCGACAAAGAAGGGCCGTTTGTTTATGAGCACGCTCCGGTGGAAGAAGATTGCCTGATATGTCATACCCCTCATGGCTCTGTGGCTGATAATCTTCTCAAGCAATCCGAGCCCTCGCTTTGTCTCAGTTGTCACCCCATGCATTTCCATGCTACCGTGGTCAGCGTTGACGGAGCCTACACTACTCCTCAGGCTCCCGAAAGAGCTGGTGTTTCCACTCCTGATGGCTGGAAAAAAGGAATGCTGACGAAATGTACTCAATGTCACACGGAGGTACACGGCTCTGATTTGCCTTCACAAACAATTTCAACCGGCGGCGACGCCTTAACCAGATAGGAGAGAGTAATGAAAACAATAATGAAAATACTCGGTTTTTGTCTCGTGCTTCTCCTTGGATTTCAACTCGTTTCTGCCGGAGAAGATAACGAAGTCATCAATAAATATTCTTTGTGGATTGGATCCCATTACACTAATTTCACCGATTACAGAAAGAAGGTTGGCAAATATGACCTTGATAACGAACAGGGATTTCCTGAATTTAGAATAAACTATTTATCGCAGTTCAGTAATGGTTTTCTTAATTTCAACGGTCACTATTATGACGACCAGAATATAAACAGCAAAGCCAAAGTTACCATAGCTGATAAATTTCGCGCTAAATTTCAATATCGCTCCTTGACCCATCAACAGGGGCAAGATTTGTTGGAAAATATTAGTGCTCGGGAATGGCATCCTTTGACCAATAGTCCCGGAGGAAAATATCTTACCCATCAATTATTGGATATAAATCCCGATTATAAAACTCATCGCCAGGAAATTTTAAGTAATATTGATGCCTTATTATCGAAAAAGAACAATGTCCATTTTATTATTGCCCATCGCTCAATACTGACCGACGGCAGCGAACAAAAAATCGCTTCCGATCACTGCTTTAGTTGCCACTTAACTTCCCAAAAAGTTAAAGTAAGAAAACGGACTCACGAATTCGAAACCGGTCTCGACGCTGAAACCGGCAAATTCGATGTGGGTTACCGCTTCAACTACCGTCATTTTGAATCGGAAGTTGCCGACCCTTATGCCTATTACGATCCGGCTGTTAATCCTGTTACCGGCGGTGCCGGTGCTGAGTTTAGTTCGCGCATGATTTTTAACGATACCACCTTGCCATACAGTACCTATCCGAGAACCGAAAAGATGTCGCACAAAGTTCGCTTCAAAGGAAATATTGGTAAAGGGTACCTTTCCAGTTCTATTGCATACAGCCACGCCAAAAATAAGCGGGTAAATCTCACCACTGATTCATGGGTGGGCGGAGCTAATTATGCTATCCTGCTTAATAAAACCACCCGGCTTCTCACCAAAGTTACGATAATACGTCTTAGCGCCGATGATCCTTTTATTAATTTACCGACTTTCCGTGCCGGAGCGGCCGATGGAAATGAAAAAAACTTTGATTTTACCCGCTATTCCGCACTTGATCGTACCGAAGCAAAAACCTCAGCGGAATTAATCACTCGTTTGAATAAAAAAATGGTGTTATCAATTTTAGGGGGATACGATGTTACTGCCCGTGATGATTATCCCATAGTCAACAACGGTATCACTACTAAGAAATTGATAGGACAAGCTAAGCTACGTTATCGCAAAGGCTTAAAATATGCTTCAACTCTCAAATACAAATATGAAAACATTTCCGATCCCTTTATCGTGGGAAAAGGTTTATTTGAAGCTCCCGGCTATAAAGTTTTAACACCATTGGTGCCAACTTCCAATTTTGTTTTCTATTTCCAACGGGAAGGTTTGAGATATCAAAATATTACCACTATGCCCACACAAGTTCATCAATTTGAATGGAATTTGACATATCATCCTACTAACAGATATAGCATCAACTTAGGCGTCTCTGGTAAATACGATAAAAACGGTGATTTGGATTCTCTGGATATTAAGCACTTTTCTATCCAGCCCAATATCAATATTAACCTTACACCCAATCCTAAATGGGCCATATCGGCAGGCTATACTTACCATTACGATATGTCACGATTACCGGTGACGGTGGCCCTTTTCGATGGCTGAGGTGGCCATATATTTCGCGACGCCGGTGGCGACGCTCGACATTATGGCTCTGAATATACTTTGGTAGATTATAAAAATAACGTCCATAATGTATATTTAACCACCAATTTAATGGTTAATCCGAAATTCAACATTTTTAGTTCCATTGGATATAACAATGCCACAGGAGCTTTGGATCAGGTTATTATGCCCAATATCCAAAGCCGACTTTATAATACTACCATAGGCGGACCGGATTTGCAAAATCAAGATTTCACTTTCACCAAAATGAATACTTACTCTGATCTTGATTATGAGCTGATTAACATATCACTCGGTTTTGAATACAGAATACTTCCCAAAGTTACCTATACTGCCGATGGAAACTATATCAATTTGAATGATAACCAAAGCTATGTTTTTGGTAATCAATCTGGCTCCTTCTTTATGGTTCGTTCGGGAATTAAAATAGATTTCTAAAAATCCTCTTTTTGTTATTGCTCCTCTTATACGAAGCCGTACTATTAATATAGTACGGCTTTGTTAAAATAAGGGCTTGAAATCCTATTTAAAATATATATATTGGCTTAATTTTTCAAAACATATGGTAATATGTTTTAGTGGTTAAGATGATAGGACACCTAAAAAGTAGGGAGTTTAGTTAAGTGATTAGTGTAATCAAGAAAAGATCTATTTTAAGACATTCTTTGGGAGCAATAGGCGCTGCTCTCTTTGTAGCGGGAATTCTTTTATTTTTTATTTTATTATTAATCGATATTACCAGTGGTGCTTCGGGGAATCCTTACCGTTCGTTGGTAACTTTTATCGTTGCCCCTTTTATAATTACTGTCGGCTTTCTCCTTTTTATGCTATCCATAGCTATACAAATTAAAAAAGCTCGTAAAAGAGGAGAAGTATTTAAGTTTAATTTCTCGTTTGATACCGCCGACCCTCATTATATTCGAAATATATGGATATTCTTACTCCTTTCAGCCTTTTTAACCATTTTAGTTATTTACAGCGGTACCCAAGCCTATAATGCCACCGACTCGGTTCAATTTTGCGGAAAAACTTGCCATACGGTAATGGCTCCGCAATTCGTTACTTATCATAATTCCGCTCATGCTCGCGTTCGTTGTGCCGATTGTCATATTGGCCCCGGAGCTTCCTTTTTCGTGAAAGCTAAGATAGATGGTATGCGTCAGGTCGTAGCAACTATTTTCAATACCTATTCACGCCCTATTCAAACCCCGGTCAAAAATCTTCGTCCGGCACAGGAAACTTGCGAAGGTTGCCACTGGCCTAAAAAGTTTTATGCCGAGAAATTAGTTACCAACACTTATTATCGCACCGATGAAAACAATAGCCCGTGGACGATTAAGATGTTAGTTAAAATCGGAGGAGGAAACCCTCGTACGGGTAAACTGGAAGGAATTCATTGGCATATGATCGGTCCCGATAAAATTGAATATGTCCCCGCCGATAGAAAACGGGATATTATCAATTGGGTCAGAGTTACCAAACCGAATGGCGATACCGTTATTTACCGTCACCTCGATGAAAAACAACCTGATTTTAACGACTCCAAAACCGAAATCCGACGTTTCGATTGTATGGATTGTCATAACCGCCCCAGCCATAATTTCTTACCCCCGGCCAAAGCTTTAAATCTGGCTCTTTCCACGCGTGAGATTTCTCCCCAACTTAAGTACGTCCGCAAGGTCGGTTTGGATTTGTTAAACGCCGAATATGCCAACCGCAAAGAAGCTCATGACTCTATTTCCATGGGTTTACGAAATTATTATAAAAAGAATTACCCCAACCTTTATAAGGATAAAAAAGATAAAATTAACCAAGCAACCAAATCTTTATTAAAAATATATGATCAAAATTTCTTTCCCGAAATGAAAACCGACTATCGTGTACGCCAGAATGACCTCACCCATTTTGTCAATGATGGCTGTTTTCGCTGTCATGACGGTGTTATGCAAAACGATAAAGGGGAAACCTTGTCTAACAACTGCTTCACCTGTCATATCATTGTGGCTCAGGGACCTTCGGAGAATGTCAACGATTTACAAAGCAATATCGCCGGCTTAGATTTTAAACACCCCGAAGATATTGACCAAGCCTGGAAAGAAATGAAATGTACCGAATGTCATACTCCTGAGTCAGGTTACTAAAAAATATAAAATAAGTACAAAAAGATAATCACAAACTAACTAACATTGTGAAAAAAAGTACTTGATGTTAGTAATTATTTATTTATTATAAGTATTAAAGTAGATTAAAGAGACAATAAAGAGGAGAATACAATAAACAATTTTAGCTTTTAGCTTATTTTAAGTTAATTTCAACCTTGGAATGAGGTTACAATATGTTAGGTTATAAAATTATTGGGGTGGTGTTATTTCTCATTTCAACTTCGTTTGCTACTGATAAGGATTGTCTTCGATGTCACGGGCAAAAATCACCAACCTCTAAAAACAAAGTACATTTTGTCGATGTTAAGATTTTAAAAAATTCCATTCATCGCAATTTGGAATGCAGTGATTGTCATAAGGAAAAATGCAACAAACGCCATACCGGCACCATCGATGTCATGTGTGGTAAATGCCATTTAGATGCTGCCAAAGGATATAACCAATCACCTCATGTGGAAGGACGTAAAGTTAGTATCGAAGATTTACCCACTTGTATCACCTGTCACGGCGGTCATAATGTTTTAGCGGTTGATAACCCCAAATCGCAAACTTACCACACTAATTCCGTTAAAATTTGTATCAAATGTCACGAAGATGAAAAAATAAACGAGAAATTCAAGGTCCTGCCAAAACCTATCATGATTAAAGCTTATGAGAATTCTGTTCATGGGCGGGCTCTTTTATTAAAAGGTAATATGAAAGCACCGGCTTGTGTTGATTGTCATGGTAGTCATTCTTTTATGCCTGCCGATAAACCCGCAAGTCCTATTTTTAAAACCCATATTTCAAGAACTTGTGGTAAATGTCACCCTAAAATAGCCGCCACCTACAATGCTTCTGTCCACGGGCAGGCTTTGAAAAATGGAATTATGGAAGCACCCACCTGCACCGACTGCCATGGAGAACACAATATTAAAGCTCACCTCAATCCCAAATCCACTGTCTATGCCACCAATATTCCCAAAACCTGTTCCGAGTGCCATGCTTCGGAAACGATTGTCGGTAAATTTGGCTTAAAAGCCGACCGTATCGCTACTTTTAAAGAATCATTTCACGGTGTGGCCAATGAATTTGGTGAAACCAAAGCCGCCAATTGCGCTTCCTGTCACGGAGTCCACAATATTTTTCCTCAATCCGATGAACGCTCCCTAATCAACAAGAAAAATATTAAATCCACCTGCGGTAAATGTCATAAAGACCTCCCTGAAGATTTTGTTCGGGGAACGGTTCATACTTCTGCCAAAGATAAATCATCCGGTGGAAAATTTTATGTAAGAAAATTTTATCTTTGGTTTGTTCCTATTATTATCATAGCCTTTATCATTTATCGAATATTAGAATATAAACGTCGTGTCAAAAGGGTCGAGTAAATATAAAATGAGGAAATATATACTAACACAAATCTTTTTTTTAATACTTGTGGCTTCTTCCGGTTTCTCTCAAGGAACCGCAACAAATGAAAAATGTATGATTTGTCACGGGAAAAAGAACAAATTTAAAGAGGAAGCAACCGGTCGAAAGGTTCCTTTATTCGTTGATCTGACAGTATTAAAAAAATCTGTGCATGGCTCACGGGCTTGTACCGATTGTCACGTAGATGTTGTTAATATTCCTCATAAGCTTGTCAAAAAAGTCAACTGTCGTCGCTGTCACTATTCCGGTAACACCGTAGGAGCACCACAAGGTAAATTATACGTACAATATGAGCGTTCTATTCACGGTATCGAAGTCAAAAAGGGAAACCCCAAAGCACCTGTCTGTCAGGATTGTCATGGAACCCATGATGTTTTCAAGCATGATAATCCCGCCTCTCATACCTATCAGCTGAATATTCCCCAAACATGCGGAAGATGCCATATAGACATTTATGCCACCTATAAAGAATCAGTCCACGGGGTAGCTGTTTCCAAGGGGAATTTAGATGCTCCGGTATGTTCTTCCTGTCACGGCGAACATAATATCAAGGCTCCCGATCAACCGGAGTCAAGCGTCGCTCCTCTCCATGTGACCAAAACTTGCTCCGGGTGTCATGGTCCCAAGGGAGTGGTTGCTAAATATGGTATTAAAACCGACCGTTTCACCACTTTTGAAGAGTCGTTTCACGGAGTGGCGCAACTGATGAATAATAGAATGGTTGCTAATTGCGCTTCTTGCCACGGTTACCATGATATTCGTGCTGCCAATGATCCCAAATCTTCGGTATACCCGGCCAATATTCCCAAGACTTGTGGGAAGCCACAATGTCACCCCGAAGCAAACGCCAACTTCGCTTCCGGCAAAATTCATATCAATCCCAAAAGTGAAAAAGCCGGTATCATTTACTATATATCGAAATTTTTCATGATTTTAACCGTTTCAACTTTAGCGGGTCTATTAATTTTCATTATTCTCGACCTCTTCCGTCGTGCCAAAAGAGCTCGTCAAAAAAGGTAAGATTTTCTATGGAAAACGAAAAAAAACAAGAAATTAGAAATCGTGATACGATAATTAAAGAATTATCAGAAAATATTCTTAACACCGCCACTTCTATCATTGAACCTGATTTAGACCAGAAAACCTTAGATAAAATAGCACACGATATTAAAGAACGTCTTAACTTCGAAGCTAACGTTCTTTTAAATGAGACCGTAACCAAAATTAGTCCTAAAAAAGTATATAAAGAGCTCAAAGAAATTCCGGAACGTACTTTCCAACGTTTTGGTAGGAATATTAGATTCCAGCACATTTTGATGTTCACCTCGGTAATAATTTTAATCATTACCGGTATGCCTTTAAAATTTCCGGAATTAGCTATCTCCCAATTTATTATATTAAAAATTTTCGGTGGTTTGGAAAATTCAACTTTCATTCACCGCATTGGAGCTACCGGTTTAATAACCGTCGGTCTTTGGCATTTATTTTATATCATTTTTTCCAAATCCGGACGAAAAGACTTTATTACCTTGATTCCTCGACCTAAAGATGTAAAAGATTTTTTCAAAACCATTTTATATTACATTGGCAAAGCTCCCTCGGGACCGAAATTCGGTCGCTTCTCTTTTATTGAAAAATTCGATTACTGGGCGGTTTATTGGGGTATGGTGATTATGATTGGTTCCGGATCAATTATGTGGTTTAAACAGTATTTCCCCAAATACCTCTATGATATCGGACGAGAAGCGCATTCCGATGAAGGACTTTTAGCCACTTTAGCCATTGTGGTATGGCATTTTTATAACGTGCATTTCAATCCCGAGGTTTTTCCAATGAGCAAGGTTTGGTGGCATGGAAAACTCACCGAGGAAGAAATGAAACATCATCATCCTCTGGAATATGCCGAGCTTATCGAAACGGAAAGCAAACAAATTATTGAACAACAAGAAAAAGACAAGAATCGGGAACATAATAACCAATGATAGCCTTTTTTAAAGATTTTTTACATCTTTGTCATCAATATCGAAAGCAATTGCTTATTTCTGTCTCTGCTTTCTCTATTTTAATTATTGTTGCGGGTATAATTGTAAAACATAAAACAACCCAATCTTCTTTTTGTGATTCCTGTCACTTTATGGCACCATACGTACGCCATTGGAAAGAATCTTCTCACGCTGACGTGGAATGTGTAAAATGCCATGACTATGGTTTGATCAATGTAACCGTCCAGGCTGTCAGATACTTCACCAATACTTATAACAGCCGTCCCAAAGCCAATGTACGAGACAAGAAATGCCTTTCCTCAGGATGTCATGATAAGCGACTTTTGAAAGGGAAAATAGAATACCGTATGGGCATCCAATTTGACCATACCGTCCACTTGGAAAAACCACTTCGCGGCGAGAAACTTCGCTGCACTTCCTGCCATAACCAGATTGTCCAATACGACAACGATACCCGGGGACACATGACCGTTAATGACAAAAGCTGTTTTATCTGTCATTTCAAAGACGCCGGCGAAGGAGAAGCTATCACGGGATGTAATTCCTGTCACGGTATACCTAAGAAGGAAGTTACTCACGGTGGTTTTGTTTTTAATCACGAACCTTATTTGAAACTCAAAGTCAAATGCAAACAATGTCATATTGATATCGTTAAAGGAAACGGCTCTGTTCCCAAGTCAAAATGCTATTCCTGTCATGTGGAAAGATCCCGTAATAATGTATCTCGGGAAGAACTGCACCGGATACATGTCACCAACAATGGAATCGATTGCTATAAATGTCACTCAGACATTGAACATGGCAATTTTCTTATGAACAGCGCTTTGGAAATTAAATGCGAAAATTGCCATCTCAGGGAACATAATAAACCTAAACAGCTGTATATGGGTATCGGCGGAAAAGATACTCTGGATATGCCCAGTGCCATGTTTAATGCTCAGGTATCCTGTACCGGCTGTCATATCCATATAACTTCGGAAGGTGAAAAGTTAGCCAAACAAGAGTTGAAGGAAGCCAGTCGTAATGCCTGCGTTACCTGTCATGGCGATGGTTACGAACTGATGTTCGATAACTGGTTGGAAGGGGAGAAAAAAGTACTAAAACAATATAAAGATTATCTGACAATTTGTAAAAGAGACTTTAAAACCATTACGGGCAATAAAAAACTACGTCATAACGCCCGTGCCGCGCTGAGCAAAATGGAGGATAATTACAACTTCGTTCGCGAAGGTCGCCTTCCCCATAATATCCGCTATTCTCTTTACTTGTTAAATGCAAGCGCTAAAGAGTTTGAAAAAGCAATGAAAAGAATCAACAAATCTTACCAACCTCCAACGCTGGGAAGCAGTTTAAAACCCAAAAACAGTTGCCTTACTTTCTGTCATGGAAAAACTCTATTTTCGGAATATGTTTCTTATAAAGGGAATGAGCTTCCCCATAAGATGCATGTCACCGATTTAGAACTGGGATGTGAAAATTGCCATTCTGTTACGGAACATGGAAAAATAAAAATAAACCAATCAGTATGTGCTAACTGTCATGAATAAAGAAAGAAACTACTTTAAATAAAAGTATCATAAATATTAGGGAATTAAATGAAAACTATAAAATTAACCATTTCAATTCTAATTATCTTCATAATCTTAGCCCTGACAGCTTATGCCCAAGATGATAACGAAACCTGTCTTTCCTGTCATTTTGACAAGGATCTAACCGGTTTTAATCATCAGGGAAAAGAAGTATCTATGTTCGTAACTCTGGCTTCATTGGATTCCTCTGTTCATAATGGTATGAATTGTATCGATTGTCATGCCGACTTGGAAGGCATCAAAGAATATCCTCACCCCGAAGATCTTAAAGCGGTTAATTGTGGTAATTGTCATGAAGATATCGAACAGCAATACGATTCCTCCGCTCATGGTATGGCGGTAGCGACCAATCCTATGGCACCGACCTGCTCCTCTTGTCATGGAACTCATAATATCTTATCTCACAATAACCCTTTAGCTCCCACCTCTCCCAAAAAACTACCTTACACCTGCGCCAACTGCCATAAGAAACAAGTGCTTACCAGTGATAAAGACGTTAAGATTGTAAATTCATTTAATCGTTATATGCGAGGCGTACATGCTCAAGGAATTGCCGAGGGAATTGAGTCGGCTGCCTCGTGTGATGATTGCCATGGCATTCACGACTTAAGAAAAGCCTCTGATCCCAGATCAAAAGTTAATAAGATGAATATTCCCAAAACATGTGCCGAGTGCCATAATGATATTTACATTCAATATTCACGAGGTATCCATGGCAAAGCTTTGGCGGCAGGGATCTTGGACGCTCCTAACTGTGCTGACTGTCATGGCGAGCATGAAATCCTTAATAAGAATAATCCTAATTCTCCCATCAATTCCTCGAATATAGCTGACTATGTTTGCGGCAAATGCCATAACAACCTACAACTGGTGGAAAAATACGGTCTGGGAAAAAATCAGTTTTCTTCATACCAAGATTCTTATCACGGCTTAGCTGTTCGCAATGGATCTCTCAAAGCGGCAAATTGTACCTCCTGTCACAGAGCCCATGATATTCTGCCGGCTTCTAACCCGGCTTCTTCTATTAACCCAAAAAATATTACCAACACCTGCCGGAAATGCCACCCCAAAGCTAATTATGCTTTTGCTTCCAGTTATAGCCACCGTACCGCTTCCATTGAATTTAATAAACTCGACTATATCGTTCGTACCATTTATATCGTTGCCATCGTCCTTATCATCGGTGGGATGGTAATTCACAATATGATTATTCTCTTTCGTTACATAATTGATAAAAAACGACGGCAAAAAGCAGAACCATCGGTTCAACGATTTACCGGAAGTATGATATACCAGCATTTTGTGGTAACAATAGCGTTCTCGGTTTTAGTAATTACCGGCTTCGCTTTACATTATCCCGATGTGTGGTGGGTTTCTATTCTTAGATTCTTTGGCATTATGGAATCCTCCCGTTCTGTCATCCATCGGATTGCGGCCATATTTTTGATTTATATCTCCTTCCATCACGCTCTATCTATGTTATTAACAAAATATGGAAGACTCCAATTCAAACGCCTTTTACCCACCAAAGATGACTTACGACAAATTATACAGAACCTCAAATATCATTTAGGCAAATCACCGGAAAAACCGCAATATGGCTTCTATGATTACACGGAAAAAGCTGAATATTGGGCTTTGATTTGGGGAACGATTATAATGGCTTGTACCGGTTTTATCCTCTGGTTCCCGACTTTCTTTACTTCTTTCTTACCCTCTTGGGTAGTTAAAATTGCCGAAACCATTCATTTTTACGAAGCTTGGTTGGCCACTTTGGCTATCGGTGTCTTTCACTTTTTCTTTGTCATTTTCCATCCGGAACAATATCCGATGTCCTTTACTTGGTTAACGGGAAGAATGACAATAAAGGAAGTTAAGGAAGAACATCCTAAATGGTATGAAGAAATTAAAGATGAGTTAAAACTCAATGACAACTCAACAACCAAAATCGAAGAGAAACCCGAACCGCAATAAAACAAAGTAATTGTTGAAAATACATTAACGAAAGAAGACTCCGTTGGTTTGATACGGAGTCTTTTTCATAGCCGTCAAACAATAAGATAATTTTGACTTAATAAGCTGAATCTATTTTATGCTGTCATTTATTATGGAATCAGGTGCTGCGGGAGGAGAATAAAGACTATCTTCCGACATCGACGGTATTTCCATAGGTTGAATAACAACCTCCTGCCATTGCCCGTTTCGTATTATTTCCACCGTAGCTCCGCCATTGTCTAAATTATTCAAAATATTTTCAATCAATCGTTTCTGGTTTCTTACGATGATGCCATTTACCCTTCTAATAATATCATTGGCTCGCAGACCGCTGGCATAAGCAAGGCGATAAACATCAATCGTATCAACTACCATTTGATTACGATCATTCAATTTTACGGAAAAACCAAGCCGCCCCTTTAAGGGAAGTCCTTCGATATATTTTTTCCGTTGCCCGGCATTGCTACCGGTCTTTTTAAGCGGAGGACGAGTAGCAATAACAAGAGGAGAGTTAAAGGGTTCGCTAAGTACCCAATCAAGCAAAGAATGTTCCGGAGTGAGGACCCAATTATTTAAAAGATACTTTTCCAACACTATCCGACCCGGCAGTTTATTTTTAAAAAAAGCGGAACGAAAAGCATCCATAGTGGAGTCAATACCGATAATATTCTGGCAAGTGGTAAGAGCTAACAACATCGCCAAATTATCGAACCGAAAAGGGGTTGGTTTCATCAAAGGGTGATGCTCCAAAGCATAGGAGAGGGAATCATTACTCCGGTATACCTGAGCTAACATCCTTTTGGCTAATTGATAAACCAAATTGATAATCATACGATTACCGCTTGGCATAGCCTCGATAGTGGAACCGCGATAAATCCCTCCGAAAGGAACGATAAAAGGGTCATAAGAACCCAAACTGGGGTAATAACGTACCAAGTAAATATCAAAGGACGGTTCTTTCCATTCAATACCGGAGCACTCGCTTAAAATATCCAAGACCGTATCCCCCTTACTAAGCCAAAAAGCGGTTAACACACTATCATTTTGTCTCACCCAACGCATATCTTTAGCCACCGAGCGATTTATATATAGTTTAGGTAAAAGGCTTTTCTGAAGGCTTAAAGCGTTATCGTTGATAGCAACTTGAGGAATAAAACGGTCGTAACTAAATAGGGAATAGTAAGTATTCTGAGCTTCAACCTCTCCTCCAAAGATTAATAGCAGTAAGAATATCCAATATTTTCTTTTCATAAAAAACAATATTAATATTTATCTTTTCGATAGCAAGGTAAAACTAAGCGAGACCAGTAGCACCGGCGGGATTTGGTGGCAGTGTTGATTGCTTGGGTTCGACTAATTCAATATAAAATAAAGTATAAAGATTGGAGTAAAATACCCCTAAAAAACCTCCAACGACAATAGAGACAGGCAAGCCTATGAAAAGACCGAGAATAATTAGAAAAATAAGGGAATGTTGCGACGCTATAACCAGAGCAATCAAAGGAATAGCCAAAAGCAACGAAAGAATTAAAATAAGAATACCAATCCCTATGGAGAAACCTACAAAAACCAGAAAAATAATTACATTTTGTTGTAAATGATTCTTAAACAGATGATATCCTTCTTCCAAAGCATTGCCAATGGAAGTGTCTCTTAATACCACCGCTCTTTGAGCCAAAGAAAAAACATTATAAAAAAGGAAAAAAACAAAAATTGCCACCGGCATCAATATCAATATACTTATTATCCCCAACGCAATATGAATCTTAAAAAAGAGATAACATATTAATACTACAAATAAAACTAATGTTACTAAAATTGCAATTGCCAGAACAGATATGCCTAAAAATCGCCAAAAGAACTTAAGTCCGGCAGAAAAGGAAGTACTGAATTTATATACACCACCCCGCTCAATTTTATTCACGGCATCGATAAGAGCTCCTTGGGATACCAAATACATAAAGAAAAAGGCTAAACCAAAAACCATAAAACCTGCTATCAAAAGAACTATCAATTCATTAGAAATATTGCTAAAAGAATTAAACGTATCTGCCGACCAGGAAGATGAATTAAAATCATTATAATCGAAATTTAAAAGAGGTAACCCTCCACCGGCAAAGATTCCAAAAACCCACAGGGTTTTATACCGCCAGGCAATTTCGATGGAACGGTTGACAATTTTACTGTAATTCATCTCTTATTGATTTCCTCTAATTACCAATAAAAAAAATAATGTTGGAAAGCAAAATAAAAATTCATAATATTACCATAATCTTATCGGTGAAGAGGACTTTATGATTAAAAAGAATTTGGTTTCGTTTATCATATTATTGCTTTTTGGCTTTCTGTTCTTACCCAGCGCCTGCACAAAAGAAAAAACAGCCTCAAATAAAAAGCAAACAGAATTAAAGACCAACCCCTTGGATAATTTTACCGATAGCCTGGTTATCGAACTTAAGGGTAAAGATTCCTCAACGGTGTTTGATCTTTTAAAAGCCAATCATAAAGTAAAATATTTATCTTCCGCTCTCGGTGTTTTCGTTACCGCTATCGACAGTTTAAAAATCACCCCCCGACTCTTTTGGGTATATTCCGTAAATGACAGTATGGCAAAAATTGCTTGCGACAAGTATATTACCAAAACCGGTGATAAAATTAAGTGGCATTATCGCTATTTAAAAAAATGATTTTCGCTGGCTTTTTTATCTCGTTAGTTTATATTCTTTTTTGATGGAAGCCAATTATTTCAAAGAACCAAAACCGGGCGAGTTATTTCTCATCGCCGGTCCCTGTGTTATCGAAACGAAAGATATATGTTTTGAAGTAGCCGAAAAAGTCCGATCCTTGTCTGAAAAATACGGCATAAACTATATCTTCAAAGCTTCCTATAAAAAAGCGAACCGTCTCTCGGCAACTTCTTACACCGGACCGGGATTAAAAGAAGGACTGCAAATTTTGGAAGAGGTAAAGAAAAAATATCACCTTCCCCTTCTTGCCGATATCCACGAAACAACCGAAATCGAACCTGTCGCAAAAGTTGTCGATGTTTTACAAATCCCCGCTTTTTTATGCCGCCAAAGCGACCTTCTGGTACAAGCGGCAGCCACCGGGAAATGGGTCAATATCAAAAAAGGTCAGTTTTTGGCTCCCGAAGATATGGCTAAAATTGCCGCCAAGGCAAATTCCGAGAAATTGATGCTCACCGAACGAGGAACAACTTTTGGTTATCATAATTTAGTGATTGATTTTCGCTCCCTATTGATTATGAAAGAAACCGGTTTGCCGATTGTGTTTGACGCTACCCATTCCTTGCAGTTACCGGGCGGCGGCGGAGCGGTTTCCACCGGTCAACCGCAATATATTATCTCTATGGCAAAAGCCGCGATGGCGGTGGGTATCGACGGTCTGTTTGTCGAAACTCACCCGCAACCGGATAAAGCTCTCTCCGATGCCGGAGCGATGCTTCCGCTCAAAAAGATGGATGAACTATTGGATTCAGTGATGAAAATAAAAAAGGCTAAATAAAATATTTTATGGCTAAATTGACTCGTGAAGAATTAATACAACATTTGAAAAAGATTAAACTCCTTGCTTTGGATGTGGACGGAGTCCTTACCGATGACAGTATTTATTTCGGACCCGACGGTTGGGAATTAAAAAGATTCAATATCTCCGACGGTTTATTTATGGTGCTGGCGATGCGTCAAGGACTAAAAATTGCCATCGTTTCCGGCCGCTATTCTCCCGCCACCACCACAAGAATGAAAGACCTCGGCATTCCTTATGTATTACAAGGAATGAAAGATAAAGTGGAGATGTTAACTCCTCTGCTGAAAGAACTTAATATATCTTTTAACGAAGTCGCTTTTATGGGCAACGAGATTCTCGATATAAAACTGGCTAAAAAAGTTGCATTGGGAATCGCCGTCTCGGATGCCAACGCCCAATTGATTGAAGTCGCCGACTATGTCACGCAAAAAGCAGGTGGTCAAGGTGCCGTGAGAGAAATTATCGAATGTTATTTTGAAGCGATAAACCAAGATCCCAAGAGTTTTTTGGTATGAACTATAAAGAACTGGCCAAAGAAGTTTTCCAAATTGAAGCCGATGCCATCAGTGCCATGATAGAGAAACTCGATGACAACTTCAATTTAGCCGTAGAGGCTATCCTTCATTGTCAGGGGCGAGTAATCGTTGCTGGTATCGGAAAATCGGGTCTTATTGGAAAAAAAATAACCGCTACTCTTAACTCCACCGGTATTGCCTCCTTTTTCCTTCATCCTACGGAAGCACTACACGGCGATTTGGGCTTGATGCGTCACGATGACCTTTTAATGCTTATTTCCAAATCCGGTCGTATGGGGGAAATGGAGATTTTAATCTCAGCCGCTCGTCGTTTAGAGGTCAAAATCATCGTTCTTTGCGGTACCGTAAATTCGGAATTGTTCCAAAGTGCTGATATTCCTCTCGATTGCTCCGTATCGCGGGAGGCTTGTCCCAATAATTTAGTCCCCACCTCATCATCGACCGCGGCATTGGTCATGGGCGATGCCTTAGCGGTTGCTTTGTTAAAAGCCCGTAATTTCTCTTCCACGGATTTTGCTAAATTGCATCCCGGCGGTTTTATCGGATTAAGACTGTTAAAAAAAGTCAAGGACTTACATCATACCGGCGAGGAAGTCCCCGTCGTTACTCATAATGCCAGTATGAAAGAAATGATTTTCCAAATGACCGGTAAACGCTTAGGTTGTGTGATTATGAAAAATGATACGGGTAAAGTCGAGGGTATTTTTACCGATGGCGACCTGCGTCGGGTTGCTGAAAAAAACAGCAATTTCTATGAATTAAAAGCTTTAGACGTTATGGTTAAAAATCCCAAAACAATCTTTGTCGATGAAGTTTTAGATGCCGCCTTGGCTATTATGGAAAAATTTTCCATCACCCAGCTACCGACAGTGGATATAAAGGGTAATTTAGTGGGAATATTACACTTACATGATATTCTTCGTTCCAAACTGGTTTAATAGAAACCCGGTATCTATTTATAAATCAATCCCTAAAAAATATAACAAATATGTGGTTTTATGCTTATATTTAGAAGAGATAAAAGAAAATATGATAAAAACCCTTGACTTTATTGAGAAATTTTCGACCTTATGCGCCGATAATTTTATATAATAATAAAGGAAAATGATGTTAAGTATTAAAAAATATATCATTCTGTTATTGTTGATACTAATGGTGATAGCTGGTTGTAGTAACGAAGAAAATACCAACAATAATATCTCCAGTTTAGCGGATACCCTCGCCAAACCCGATTCCGAAGTTCACGGTGCTAAAATATATCTTTATAAAAAAGGTGAGGTAACCGCCGAAATTAAAGCGGATAAGATTGTAAAATTTGAAGCCAAAGATTCCACTATGGCTTACAACCTCAATATCAAAATATTAGATTCTCTGGGAAAAGTCTCGACCAAAGTCTTTGGTGATTCCGGAATAATCCATGAAAGCAAAGGACTATTAAACATTTATGGCAATGTGGTCGTAATTTCTGAAAATAAAACCAAGCTCGAAACCGATTACCTCTGGTGGAATTCCAAAACCGATCGGATTAAAACCGATGCTTTTGTCAGAATAACCGAGGGAAAAGATGTTGTCACCGGTTGGGGTCTTGATGCCGATAACAAACTCAGCCGCATTAAGATATTAAATCGGGTATCGGGAACTCTGTCTAACCCGGAAAAACTCAACGAAGAAAAATAAAAAAGCATCGCTTTTCCTTATTAATGCCAACACTTGAAATTCATTCAATTTTCATATATATTCTTTGTAAATGTGAAAATTAGAGTTTGTTATTAAATGAATCGCTTTTTTGATTTTACCAAGCGTCAATTAAAATTCTTAGGGTTTTTAAGCGCCTTAGCTATTTTTATGGGGGTATTTTTGTTTATTCGTGCCAATGTTTTTCCCGCTAAAGACGACCCTCCTTTCCAAGTTTTCATTGGTGAAAACGAACAAAAATTTACCGGCATATTTGTTGTCGACCCCAACACTTCTCCCGCCGATTCTCTGGAATTATTGCCTGGGATTGGAAAAGTTCTGGCCGACCGCATTATTGAATATCGTCAACGGCATCACTTCGTCAAAGAAGTCGATATCACCGAGGTTAGAGGAATTGGGCCCAAACTATACGAACGTATAAAACCCTATTTAAAAATACGAAATTGATGGCTGATAATCTGATAAACATAGGTATTGATGCTCGCGGTGATTTTTTTTATGCCGCCAGAGTAAGCTATAAATTAGGACGACCGGAAATAAAAGCTTTGTTCCGAACTGAAAAAACTCCTTTAAACCAACATCAGCTTTTAGAAGGGGGAAATATTATTTTCGCTCTTCCCGACAATAAAGTAGCGATTAAAAAAATAATGATAAAACCAAAGACCGATGACTTCCCACAGCGGGTTCTCTTTGAATTGGAACAATCCCTTCTGGAAGACGAGAAAAATTACTGTTTCGATATCCTTAAAAATGATAAGGAAAAATATGTTCTGGGTTTAATTACGCGCCGAAAAGAAATAGAAGATTCCCAAACAAAGTTATTAGGCAAACAAAGCAATTTTTCTTTAGATTTTATGTGCCAATTAAGATCAATAGCGTTGGCAAAAGGATTTCTGCAATTTTGCCGCTTGAACGACAATAATTTGATTTGTCTTGCCGACTTCAACCAACAACTTGCCTCTATCGCTTTTATATATCAAAACAATATCGTTGACGTAACTTATATGCTACTAAATAAATACGAACTAAACAATCCCGACCAAATCAAACAATTAGCTATTGAGCTTAAAACGGTAATAAATTTTAAATTGGCGTCTTTTTATGACCAAGGCATTACCATTCCTTTATCAAGTCTTTATATTACCGGCGACAAATCGGAGATAGCTATGATAAATATTTTTAAGCGGTATTTTAAGGTAAACATACAAGTTCCGGCCATAAATTCCTCATTTTTATCAGATACTTTCCATCCCGAAAAAATAGTATGGGAAAAATATTTGATAGCTCTGGGAGCAACGGTTAATTAATCTTGCCATAATATGTTTTATAACATATATTTGAAGTGTTATTATTTATTTGAGTAGTTTTTTTGGTTAAGTCAAAAAAGAAAAACAGAGCTGTCTACCCGGGAACATTCGATCCGGTTACCAATGGTCATTTGTCATTAATCGAACGCGCCTGTCATTTATTCGATGAATTAATTATCGCCGTTTCTATGAGCAGCGGGAAAAATCCTTTTTTTAACTTCGAAGAACGTATCCAACTTATGACCACTTCCCTTAAGAATAAATCATATACGAAAAGAATTAAAGTGGTAGGGTTCGATGGTCTCTTGGCTGATTTGGCTCGCGAAATGAAAGCTATCGCCATTATTCGAGGTCTGCGAGCGGTCTCTGATTTTGAATATGAATTCCAAATGGCTTTGATGAATCGCAAATTGGTACGGGAGATAGAAACTGTTTTTCTTATGCCCGCTTTGTCATGGGTTTATCTGTCTTCGACCATCGTTAAAGATGTTGCTATCAATGGTGGTGATGTTTCCGGCTTGGTACCTACTCCCGTCAAACGCGCTTTTGCCAAAAAACTAAATCACAACAAAAGGTAAGGTTAAACTTTATTTCGGTAAAATAATTATTTCATCAGTTCCAATCCAATTTTTTGTTAGATTATAAAGAACACCGATATATGGAAACATAACTATTTAAAAAATGAAAAACAGATAATGGAAAAACAAAAAGAACATCCCGAACAACAAATACAAATCCCTTTGGCGGAACTAATTAAAATTCGCTGGGGAAAAGTAAAAGAACTGCTATCTAAAAATATCAACCCCTATCCTTATCGTTTTGAACGCACTCATCTTATCCAACAAGCTTTGGATAAGTTTGACGAGTACGCCAAAGAAGAAACGGTGTTGCGCCTTGCCGGTCGGATAATGTTAAAAAGGAAAATGGGTAAATCATTTTTTGCCGACATCCGCGATAGCTCCGACAGAATCCAAATATATATCAAACTTGATACGGTGGGCAAAGAACATTTCGATTTATTCAATACGCTCGATTTGGGAGACATTATCGGCTGTCAAGGAACGTTATTCGTCACCAAAACAGGCGAAAAAACTTTACGGGTTTCAGAATTTCAACTTTTGACTAAAACTATCCACCCCTTACCTGATAAACATGCCGGTCTTACCGACAAAGAACAACGTTATCGTCGTCGCTATGCGGACTTAATTGTCAACCCTGAAGTTCGGGAAGTTTTTATCAAACGCACCGAAATTATCCAAACCATACGCAATTTCCTAAACGAACAGGGTTTTCTGGAAGTGGAGACACCCATCTTGCAACCTATTTACGGTGGTGGTATGGCTCTGCCGTTTAAAACTCATTACAATAAACTCAACCGCGATATGTATCTCCGCATTGCCGACGAACTGTATCTTAAAAGACTTATTGTCGGAGGTTTCGATAAAGTTTGGGAATATTGTAAAGATTTTCGTAACGAAGGCATTGACCGTTTGCATAATCCCGAGTTTTCCATGATTGAATTATACTGGGCTTATGCCGATTATAAAGATATGGCTGCTTTGTTTGAAAAACTGCTCAGAGATGTCGTCTATCATCTTCATGGCACCTATAAAATTCCTTATGGTGAATATGAAATAGATTTTGAACCGCCTTTCAAGTGGATTACGATGCTTGACTCCGTTAAGGAAAAAACGGGTATCGACTTCTCCCCCTTGTCTTTTGATGAAGCCAAAAGAGAAGCCAAAAAGATTGATGTCGCAAGTGACGATTTAATCAACAAAGGGAAAGTTATTGAAGCGGTGTGGGAAGCCCATGTGGAACCAAACCTTATTCAACCCACTTTTGTTGCCGATTTTCCCGTAGAAATTTCACCTCTGGCTAAAAAGCATCGGGATAATGATGCTCTAACGGAACGTTTTGAACTTTTTATCGCTACCATGGAAATGGGTAACGCTTTTAGCGAACTCAACGACCCCATTGACCAGCTGAAACGGTTTTTACAACAGGGCAAAGCTATAGAAGCCGGCGATAAAGAAGCGCAACCCTTGGATGACGACTTTATTACCGCTCTTTCTTACGGAATGCCGCCCACCGCCGGATTAGGGTTTGGCATCGAACGGCTGGTGATGTTATTGACCAACCAACACACGATTCGAGACGTATTGTTTTTCCCACAGATGAAAGAAATGGGTGACGGTTCTGTTCCCGTTTCCAAAATTCTTGCGGAAATGATTGAGGAAACTTCCAAAGATGAACAATAAACGATATTTATTGTTATATAATAATTTCCACGCGATTTATTTTCCTTCCGGTATGGGTGTGAACTTTTCTCAGGGAGGACCTTATATGATTTGATCTCTTTTTATTAATAATAAATTTTGGTAAGAATTAATTTTATTTGGAGTTTTTTTAATGAACATTTATGTGGGCAATTTGCCCTTCGAACTTAGTGAAGATGATTTAAGGGGAGCTTTCGAAAGTTATGGGGAAGTTTCTACGGTAAAGATAGTCACCGACCGTTACAGCGGTAAATCACGCGGATTTGCTTTTGTGGAAATGCCCAATGACACTCAGGGGCAAGAAGCGATTGATCAATTAAACGGTAAAGATTTAAATGGTCGTTCCCTTCGCGTCAGCAAAGCTCGTCCGCGCGACGATCGCAACTTTCGTTAAATAAATATACCAAGAGCCGTCTTAATCCAAGACGGCTCTTGTTGTTTACAATAATTTATCCCTAAAAAACAATTAAGAAAGAGAATTAGCCAGGCGAACAAACTCATCGACATTTGCTAAAGCCCTATCGACCGCTTTCACCCAGAACTCACTTTGGGTCAAATCAACACCGAGATGTTTTCGAGCCAAATCTTCGGTAGTCATACTGCCCGTATCCGCCAACAAAGCTCGGTATTTATCGGCAAATGCCGTTCCTTCTTGTTGGGCGCGATCATACACTCCCCCTGAAAAAAGATAACCAAAAGTATAAGGGAAATTGTAAAAAGGCACATCGGTAATAAAGAAATGCAATTTGGAACACCAGAACAAAGGATGATAACCGGATTCATCCAACAAAGGACCAAACGCTTTTTTTTGAGCCTTAACCATCAATTCGCTAAGCTGTTCTTTACTTAGCACTCCTTTTTTTCGTTCTGTATAAAAAGATTTATCGAACAAATAGCGGGTGTGAATATCGGTAAACATCACATAAGCACTCTGCAGTTTTTGTTCCAATAACATCAGTTTTTCCTGCGGGTCCGAAACTTGTTTTAAAGCGGCATCGGTTACCACCGTCTCGGAAAAGATAGAAGCCGTTTCGGCAAGATTCATCGGATAACTTCCCGCAAAAACCGGTTTGTCTTTCAAAACCCAGCTGTGATAAGCATGGCCCAATTCATGAGCAAGAGTCAACAAATTTTCATAGGTGCCGGCATAGGTCATAAAGATTCTCGATTGTTTGAATGAGCCCATTCCGGTACAGAATCCTCCCCCGCGTTTACCGGGGCGGTCTTCGGCTTCCACCCAGTGATGAGCCAACGCCATTTTGGCAAATTCCGCCATATCCGAAGAAAAGGATTTTATATTTTCATAAATAAATTCCCCCGCTTCATCAAAGGAATATAATCGTTCCGTATTTCCGCAGGGAGCAAACTCATCATACCAGCGAAATTTATCAATGCCCAAAAGTTTTTTCTTGGCTTCGATATAAGGCTTTAGTTGCTTGGTTTTTTCGGAAATAACTTCCCACATCGTATCCAGCGTCTTTTGCTGCATCCGTGCCATTACCAACGGTTCATACAAAGGTGATTCCCATCCTCGTCGATGATACAAAGTCAGACGAAAACCCGCCAGGGCATTCAATACCATCGCTGCCAAATCCGCTCGTGATTTCCAAGCTTCCGTCATTTTCTCAAATGCCATACGGCGAATACTACGGTCGGGGTCAGACATCTTAGTAGCTAATTGGCCCAAAGATAATTTCTTAACTTCACCTTTTTCTTCAAAATCTACTTTAAGTTCCCCAGCCATTTTATCATAAAGCTGATTCCAGGCGTGATAGCCGTTAACAGACAAATCCAAAGCCAGCGATTCCATTTCCACGGGCATTTTGCTCTTGGCAATTTCTCGTAATTCCTTTAAAAAGAACTGAATACCGGATAACCGTTTATCATCGAGAAGCATTTGCCATTGTTGCTCGGATTGTTTTAAGGAATGGGCTTCAAGCTCAGTGCGTAGTTTTTGCCATTGCGAAAAATAAAAATAACCTTCGTTGGTGATGGCGTCGGCAGCGGTATCTTCAACATTCTGAGAGGTCAAACAACCGGCAAAAGAAATAACCAACTCAATATCTTCAACAAGAGATTGAAGCTTCAAAACAAAATTTACCCAATTATCAAGACTTTGCTCATCAAGAGGAACAAATAAATCTTTTAACATTCCTTCCGCTTGCTTTAAATCTTCTTTCACTTTTTGGCGATGTTGGGCGAATTCTTGCGAACCGCTTCCCCCTTTAAATATCGAATCGAGATCCCAGCGGGGTGCCGGAGGTATTTTTGTAGCTGTGGTCATTTTTAGCTCCAGTTTTAATTTTTTATTTAACCATTTATATTAATTCGAAATCAGCCAAATATCAAGCCATAATGACTTTATTTTTACTCTGTTACCTTATATTATATCTTCAAAACTTAAATAATAACAGTAGCACGCAAAGTGAATTTTCTTTAAGCTGATTTTAAAAGGAACGGTAATATTTAATAGCAATACATTGCTTAGAGATTTATTTATAGTTAATAATATTATATAATTATGACCGATGACGAAAAAAGATGAACCATACGGCGAACCTTTCGAATATCCCATTGATGGCACTTTGGATTTACACATGTTCGCTCCCCAAGATACCAAAGATGTCGTTTTAGAATACATCGATGTTTGCCTTAAGAAAAATATTTTACAACTGCGTATTATTCACGGCAAAGGAATCGGTGTCAAACGTCGGATTGTCCAGTCTCTTTTAGAAAAACATCCTAATGTAATAAGTTTTCGACACGAAAGCGGTTCCGGGGGAAGCTGGGGCGCTACCGTTGTTGATTTAAAACCATCAGATACATAAAAAAGCCCTCAATAAATGAGGGCTTTCGTAAGGAGAGCCTGAAGAATGTTATTTCAACAAAACCATCTTTTTGGTGTCGCTGAATGATCCAGCCATCAAACGATAGAAATACACACCCGATGCATATTTCGAGGCATCCCACTCTATTTTGATATATCCCGCATCACTTTTATTGTCCCAACTTTCAACTTCCTGTCCCAAAATATTATAAATAACCAAATTCCATTCACTGGCAACGGGCAAAGCAAATTCTATCGTAGTTATCGGATTAAAAGGATTGGGATAATTTTGCTTTAATGAAAAATCTTTTGGTATGTTATTTAATTTGGCGTTCATAATATAGCCATTATAACTTCCCACTTCTATTGTTTTTATGGAGTGCTCACCATTAAGTTTAAGCACCTTACCCGTTTTAAGATGGGCTTTACCATGAAGGCTGAAAATTAAAACATGGGTATTGGTGCCATCAAAGCTGTAACGTAAATCCATAGCGGCGGCATTCTTTTCCAGCTCCGGATTAGCTTCACCCTCAAGAACAAGAGCTATGGCGCCAACGGGCACATCAGCTTTGGTAATCGACAAAACGCCATCGGTAACGGTCAATTCAGCTTGCAGTTGATGCTCGGGATTGGGTTTGGCACCGGCTATATTCTCACCGGAAGCAATTTTTATAAGACAGATAAGATCGGCAACTGATAATGTTATCCCATCTTTATTAACATCAGTAGCCGCAATCTGGCCCTCCACATTTATATTAAATACGGAAAGACCGTAAATGAAATATTGCGAGAATAAAACCGCATCGGAAATTTCATTGGCAATACCATTTAAATTAACATCACCAAGACCATCGATGGAATCAATGCAGATAATATCAATCCCACCGTTGGTATAATCAACACATCGGATAGCAGCCGGTTTACCCTGACCGCCACCGATTAAGCACGAGTTATCCGCGCCGAAATAAGTGGGGAAACCATAACTATTATCGGTCATCACATTGCCCTCAACGCTATAAACTTCACGGGAAATCCAGAGGGTGTCTCCATCGCGAGAGGCAAAACCGTTATCCCCACAGTCGAGCCAGAAAAACTTCACCGGTACATGCTGACATTCCAAAGTGCGATTGTTGGAAACAAGGAAATTAATCTTTGCCAACGAACCATAGACATTTTTCATATAACAATCGGGATGGTAAGCGCCATTATTCGTTTCCGCCAAAGCCACAATACGCAAAAGACCACTGGGACAGCTACTGCAATTCCCATTAGCATCAAAACGAAAAGTAAAGTATTCCCATTTACAATTTTCAAACAGAGAGCCGGGGAGAACATCGGTAACACTCAGGGCAGATTGATCATAAGCGATTAACAAATCATATCCCCCTAATTCTTTACCGGCACCGCTCAAGAAAATATCAACATATTTGTTTTGCCCCTGAAAAGCATTGGTGGCGTTTTCTATTTGCACGTGGATACATTCATCAATTTCAATTTGGATACAAATGGTGCGGGTTTGTTCTTGACCGCAACTGTCAGTTGCCGTAACGGTCATACAATATTGACCGGTAGTATCGGCATTGAAGCAAACCTGTCCCGTAGCTTCATTATAAGTCCCCGGTGCGGTAGAGGTAACAGAGGCTAAATTACCATCGGCATCGGAAGCGTTAACATCAAAGCAAAATTCACCCGGCTGGTCTAAATAAGCCACAAAATCCGGCGGCATATCCAGTTGCGGAGATTCATTATAATCAATAGTAACATTAACGGTATCATACGCCACAGCATCACAGGAATCCGTAGCTTTCAAAACAAACTGATAAGTTTTTTCACCGGCAGGAACATCAAAACATATCTGCATATTGGCTTCGTCAAAATATCCGTTAGAAGAAACCAATTCGATATTTTTAAGGTTGGCATCTTCGTCAGTAACCGTTACCGGGAAACAAATTAACTGGGGTTGACAAAGGAACTCGGTAAAATCTTCACCGACATCGACAACCGGCGGGGAATTAATTTCAAAATTGACGGTGAAGGAATCAAGAGAAGAAGCCCCACACGCATCCAGCCCCATTATCTTAACTTTCACCGTATCATCGGTAGTGGGAGTATATACCCAATTTCCACCGACAATAGAACCGGGTCCGGATATTATTTCAAAATGGTCAAAATTGCCATCGACATCGGTAGCACTGATAGGTAGACTTACTTCTGTCGGTTGACATTGGAAAATCGTCGTATCATCGGGCACGGAACAAACCGGAACGGTATTGAAAGTAATATCAATATTAGCCGTATCCTGAGCGGAAGCACCACAGGCATCAACGGCACGAAAGATAAAGCTATAATGTCCGGCGGTATCGGGGGTAAAGCAAATCTGATTACCGTCAAAAGACCCCACCGCAGATACGACATAGCTGCTATCCAAATTGCCATCGACATCGCTGGCTCCGGCATCCCAACAGACCTCCGTTGCTTGACATAAAAACAGAGTTTGGTCAAAACCGGCATTGGCAACGGGCGGATGATTGATATTTACCGTTACCCGTAGCGTGTCAACATCGGTCTCGCCGCAAGTATCGAAGACGCTGGCGATAAACTGATAAACCCCCGGAGTATCAGGCGTAAAGCACAACTGATTAAGAGCCGTATCCAGACTGCCCGCTCCGCTCAGCAATTTTTCCAAAACAATATTGCTATCAATATCGGTTACGGTATAAGGTAAGCATAAAGATTGACTGCTACATAGAGATTTTGTCTGGTCAATACCCAACGAAATTTGAGGACGGTTATCTATGGTCACATTATAGGTCAAAGATACCGTATCGGCTATACCGCAAGAATCGGAAACAGCAGTTTCTATGGTAAAGCTACCGTTCGTCTGTGCTTCAAAGCACCATAAACCATCGGGAGTCACGGAACCATCACCAGATAATTTTGTCCAACTCAAAGCACTCCCGTCTATGTCATTGGCGGTAAATTGGTAACAGATAATATCGGAAGCGCAAATGAAGGTATCCACCGGTGATGTAGGGTTATCGGCAACGGGCGGGGAATTGATAATCACATCGGCAATAACATTACAGGAATCAGCCCCGCAATCGGTTGTCGCCACCACTTTAAGAATATAATGCCCGGAAGTATCGGCTGGGAAGCAAATATTACCGGCATCATAAGTTCCTATCGGACTTACGCTGACATCAACCTCCTGTCCCATAACTGAGATAGGGATACAAGCCGTTTGAGCTTGACAAAGGAATAATTGTTGTGGCTCAGGACAAGTAATTTGCGCCGCCGAACCAATATCGACATTGAAGGTTATAACACAAGTATCGGCACCGCAGGGAGCGGTGGCGATAACAGTATCGATATAAGTTCCCGAAGTGTCGGCATTGAAACATAATTCCCCACTGGTATAACTACCGTT
>JAADHM010000026.1 GCA_013151855.1 FCB group bacterium
TTTCTCCCCAATCATCACCGCTCCCGCCCAAGTAGGTGCTGTAAACCAACGTTGGATCTATAAACGAGGGTAAGGTCCGATCAAAATCTTCGCTCAACCGAAAACCAAAAGTCTTATCATTAATCAGCCTATATTCACCAACAATATCCTTGTGCACTCCATCTTGTAATTGATATACCACAGGCCTGTGCTCGGTCACTGTTCCCCATGCTGTCTCTACTACCAATTCACCTGCTTCATTCACACTAACTGACTTCGCACCCTCGTAACTAATCTTTATCTGTGAAGGATCGCTCCCCGGTGAGACCAGAAAATCATACTCCATCTGCTTACCATTGCCATAATACTTCAAATCAATACCATCATAAACATCTTTGTAAACAATGGCTTGATAGTTGGGAACATCGATGCGCCACTTAGCGGGGTCATTACCCAAAAAATAGTTACATTTGTATTCCATTTCCTGTTCACCAACCATCTGCGGATTGGGGTTTGAGCCAACGAAATGGGCTTTGATCATTATCGTTTCGATACTGTCCGGTTGATGCCTCATATCTGGGGCAGACGAGGGCGTCTGCCGCCCACTTATCTTTTGTAGGTCAGGAGGCCTGTCCTCCTGACGCGTGTCTGATTGATGTCTTATATCCGGAACTGACGAAGGCGTCTGCCGCCCATTCAACATATCAGGACCACGGGAGTCCTGACCTACGGAAATTGTGCGAGTAAACTGATAATACGCTCCGCTTTTGGTAAACCACATCGTGGCTCTGCCGGCATTGGCACGGTATAACACACTATCGGGCCATTGTCCCTGATTGACCGTAAAAGCCAAGGGCATAGACATAATGTTTGCCGTAACCATTGCCGTCGGCGGTGTTGTTTCACCCCAAGAGCATAGCGTTGCCAATAACAAAATGCTCAAGACCTTAATGCATAAACGAAAACCCATAATACCGTCCTTTTAGTTATGATAAAAAATAATTAAAAATTAGAAATTTATTAAATACTAAATTCATCGAAGTAATCTCATAAGTCTTTATGATTGGAAGTATAATCGCGTTGAAATTCTATTTTAAATATACAAATTTACTTATCTTTAAACAAGGGGATTTTAAATATTGACAATCTAATAAAAAAACCATAAAAATATACTATTTTTATATAAAAAATTAGCCTTTTTGAGACCTTAGTTCTTGACATTTGAAAATAAGCTATATATATCTATGTGAATTGTTTCACTTTTTTTATGGTTTATGTTGTTGATTGAAAAACATACTCAACTAAGGAGATGAAAATGTCAAGTTTTGTTGACACCATTATGGCTGATGTCAAAGCCAAAAATCCAGCTCAACCGGAATTCCATCAAGCGGTTCAAGAAGTCGTGGAATCTCTTGAACCTGTGATTGAGAAACACCCCGAATATAAAGAAGCTAAAATTCTCGAAAGAATCATCGAACCGGAACGCGTTCTTATGTTTCGAGTTCCCTGGGTTGATGACAAGGGGCAAGTTCAAATCAATCGTGGCTACCGGGTAGAATTCAACAGCGCCATTGGACCTTACAAAGGCGGTTTAAGATTCCATCCCAGTGTTACTCTGGGAATCTTAAAATTCTTGGGCTTTGAGCAAGTGTTCAAAAACAGCCTAACCACTCTTCCTATGGGTGGTGGTAAAGGCGGTTCCGATTTCGACCCCAAAGGAAAATCCGACCGTGAAGTTATGGCGTTTTGCCAAAGTTTTATGAGCGAACTTTTCCGCCATATCGGTCCCAACACCGATGTTCCCGCCGGTGATATTGGTGTGGGTGGTCGTGAAATCGGTTTCCTTTTCGGTCAGTACAAAAAACTCCGTAACGCTTTTGAAGGTATCCTTACCGGTAAAGGCTTGAACTGGGGTGGCAGTTTAATTCGTCCCGAAGCCACCGGTTATGGTTGTGTTTATTTCGCCAAAGAGATGCTTGCCACCAAAGGAAAATCCTTCGACGGTTTACGAGTTGCAATTTCCGGTTCCGGTAATGTCGCTCAATATGCCACCCAAAAAGTCAATCAACTCGGTGGTAAAGTGGTCACTCTTTCCGATTCCTCCGGTTATGTCATTGATGAAAAAGGTATTTCTGGTGAAAAATGGGACTTTGTAATGGAATTGAAAAATGTCCGTCGGGGACGCATTAAAGAATATGCCGAGAAATTTCCCGGCGTCACTTACCATGAAGGAAGAGGCGTTTGGAACGTTAAAGTCGATGTGGCTCTTCCCTGCGCTACTCAAAATGAACTCGACGAAGAAGACGCCAAAACTTTGGTTAAAAACGGCTGTATCTGTGTTAGCGAAGGCGCTAACATGCCTACAACCCTTAGCGGCACCGAAGTTTTACAAAAAAACAATATTCTTTTTGGACCTGGCAAAGCTGCCAACGCCGGCGGCGTAGCTGTCTCCGGATTGGAAATGTCTCAAAATAGCATGCGTCTATCGTGGACAAGCGAAGAAGTCGACAAACGCTTGCATGACATTATGGTCAATATCCATCAAGCTTGTCTTGATGCTTCCGATAAATATGGAAAGAAAGGCAACTATGTTGCCGGCGCCAATATCGCTGGCTTCATAAAAGTCGCCAACGCTATGTTAGATCAAGGTATTGTATAAGTATAAATTGTAATTTCTTTTCGTTTTACTCTTGAAGGCGGAGTTATTACCCTCCGCCTTTTTTATTTGTTCCTTTTTGTTTGACTCATAATAAAGGTTATATATTTTATAAACGGAAAGAGGATAATATGACGAACGATAAAAGCTTATTAACATTTGAATCAAAGTTTTTGAAATTTGATTCCTTAATGCAATTCAGAGTAAAACGCATTCTTTTAGTCTCCAGTTCCTATGATTCTTATGTATTGGAAGAAGACGGACAGCTTACTGATTTAATTTATAATGAATATTTGGAGTTAAACCTAACCATCTCCCCACATGTCAGACGTGCCTCCAATGCCGAAGAAGCTCTGGAAATAGTAAAAACCGGTAGAATCGATTTGGTGTTGATATTTAAAAGAATAAGTGAAATCGATGTTGTTAGTTTTGGTCGCAAAGTAAAAGCGATAAAACCCGATATGCCGATTATTCTTCTCGCTTACCACGAACGGGAATTGGAAGCCATGTCGCTGGATGAAAATAATCCGGTTATTGACCTAACCTTCGTCTGGTCGGGTGATGTTAATATTCTTTTAACCATTATCAAGCTTGTCGAAGATAAATTTAATGCCGATTATGACACCAAAGAAGTTGGTGTCAGAGTTATTATTTTCGTTGAAGATTCAGTTAAATTTTATTCTACGTATTTACCGTTATTATACCGCGAGATTATGGGGCAAACCCGCGCGCTCATGTCAGAGGGATTAAACATCTCCCATAAATTATTGCGGATGCGCGCTCGTCCCAAAATTCTCTTGGCCAAAAATTACGAGCAAGCTTGGAAACTATACGAAAAATACAAAAAATACTTATTGGCTATCATTTCTGATTTTCGCTTTAAAATCAATGACCACATCGATGACCTTGCCGGCATTAAATTAATCAAGAAAATTCGCAATGAAATTCCCGACCTCCCCGTTCTTATGCAATCCTCAAACAGTAAAAATGCCGAGATTGCTTTTGCTAATAATGTCGGTTTTCTTTTCAAACGTTCTCCCAAACTTCATACGGAATTGAGATCGTTTATTATGACTCACTTTGGATTTGGAGATTTTGTCTTCACCGACCCCGACACGGACAAAGTGCTTGCCGTTGCTACAGATTTTAAAACGATGGAAAAATGCCTTAAAACTGTTGATGAAAAATCACTCGTTTATCATGCGGTCAGGAACCATTTCTCAAATTGGTTAATGGCACGTACCGAATTTGACCTGGCGGCGAAGCTCCGCCCCCGCAAAGTTAATGAATTCAAAGATATAACCGCATTAAGACATTATTTGATAAATACCTTTAGAAATTTTCGTCATGAAAACCAACGGGGTGAAATAACCGATTTTTCCCGTCAACATTTTGACTTGCAAAGTGAATTTGTCAGAATTGGCGGGGGATCATTGGGAGGAAAAGGAAGAGGCCTGGCCTTTATTAACGCTTTGTTGAACCAATATAAGCTCTACGATTTTTTTGAGGGAATTAAACTATCGGTACCCAAATCAGTTGTTCTGGGCACCGAAGTTTTTGATAAATTCATTGAGCAAAATAAACTGTTGGAAATAGCTTTAAGTTCTTTGCCTGATAGTGTCATCGCCGAAAAGTTTTTGAAAGCCGACCTTCCCCAAGAAATCACCAAAGACTTGGATATTTTACTTGATATTGTTAATTATCCTCTTGCCGTGCGATCATCTTCATTACTGGAAGATTCCCATCTGCAAACATTTGCCGGCGTCTATAATACTCATATGCTGCCCAATAATCATCCTGATAAAAAAGTCAGGATGAAACAATTGATAATGGCTATCAAAACCATATATGCTTCAACTTTTTTCAAAAATGCCAAAGCTTATCATGAAGCTGCCGGCAATAGAGTCGAAGAGGAAAAAATGGCGGTTATTATTCAACAAGCGGTAGGGGGAAATTTCAATAATTCTTTTTATCCCAATTTTTCCGGAGTAGCGCTATCATACAATTACTATTCTTTTGACGACATCGACCCCAAAGACGGAGTTGTTTATGTTGCTTTGGGATTCGGCAAAACTATCGTTGAGGGAATGAATTGTTTGCGCTTTTCCCCCCAATATCCCAACAAACTTCCGCAATTTTCTACCACAAAAGATATGCTAAACAATGCTCAGCATGAATTTTTCGCTATCGATTTAACCCAAAATGATGTGATGCCTAAACCGGGCGGTGATGACGGTTTAGTCAAATACTCCATTATAAAAGCCGAAAAGGATGGTACTTTGGCTCCTATTTGTTCCACTTATTCGGCTGAGAACAATCGTGTCTATGATGGAAGCACTCAACCGGGCGTTCGGATTGTATCGTTTGCTCCCATATTAAAGTTGAAAACTTTCCCTTTGACCGAAATTATCAAATTCCTTCTTCAATTGGGAAGTCAAGGACTTAATTGTCCCATAGAAATTGAGTTTGCAGTTAATTTCCAAGTACCGAAAGGGATGCCCCAAGAATTTTACTTTTTACAAATTCGTCCCATGATGAAAGAAGCCCAGTTTGAAACCGTAGATTTGGATGAAGTCGTAGAGAAAAAAATAATCGCCAAAAGTGAAAAAACGCTCGGGAATATGAAGCTGGAAGATATCCGCGATATTATCATCGTAACACCCGATAGTTTTGACCGCAATAAAACTATTGAGATTGCTAATGAGGTGGGACAACTAAACAAAAAATTAATTAAACAAAACAAACCCTACGTGCTTATCGGACCGGGGCGATGGGGCACTACCGAACGCTGGCTGGGTATTCCGATAATATGGAAGCAAATATCAGGCGCCAAGGTTATCGTGGAAGCCGCCTACGGAGATTTTGCTCCCGACCCATCGTTTGGAACCCACTTTTTTCAAAATTTGACCTCTTTTAGGATTGGTTATATGACTATCAATCCCAATATCAAAAATGGCTTTATCGACTTCGATTGGATAATGAACCAGACAATCGCTGACAAAACCGAACACGTATCACATATACAATTGATCACACCTTTAACCATATTAATTGACGGACGGATAGGTAAAGGAGTTATAGCAAAGTAAAATACGGATATATTTCTTTGAGCATTATTATATAGAAAAAAGCCCCAACCCTATGCTTGCTCTTTTTTGAATAACAAGGTAGCCCCAAATAAAAGTATCAAAGAAATAAATGCCAGTACAATATTAAGCAATGCCGCTGAAAAAAGCTTACTATAAACTAAGATGGGCAAATAGTGGAATAACGTATTAATCAATATAAGTATTCCCAAAAACAGAATTATTTTTCTAATATTTTTCCCCCAAGCATACCCGATCAAAGCTCCGGAAGTGGTATGAAATAAAATAGTAAAAGCTCTTTCTATTAAATTCAAACCGAATAACTGGGAGACATCTATTCCCTTGATAAGATAACAAGCTTCAACGAGTCCGAAACCCGCCCCCAACATAGCACCGATGACAACAAATCTTTCTTTTTTTAAATTACCGATACGAATGATAATGTAAATTAAAATTAAAATAG
>JAADHM010000149.1:0-6123 GCA_013151855.1 FCB group bacterium
TATATAAAAAACTAATATTTAACAAATAATTCAAATCACTTATTTTATAATAAAGATTTTATTCACAGGAAAATTATAAGAAAATTTGCTTTCTATCTAATTTAATCAATACAATTTACCGATAATATCATTAAATTCAATTGAATATTTATAATGTTTGTAAATTTTAGGTAAAATTATAATGAAAATCCTGCTTGTAGATGATGAACCTATAACAATAAAAGTAGTTACCAAACTTTTAAATAACAATAACTATGATGTTATACAAGCTAACAATGGGAAATCAGCCATTGCAGAGCTAAATAAAAACTCCTTCATCGATATGATCATTTCTGATATTGTCATGCCGGAAATGGATGGTTTTCAATTATTAAAGTATATTAAATCAAAAGATAACCTCAATAAAATACCGGTCTTAATCACCTCCTCTTCCGATGATAAAGACTCCGTCATAAAATGTATTCAATTGGGAGCAAAGGACTACATGCTTAAACCGCTTAACCCCCAATTATTGCTAAAGAAAATAGACAAAATCTTAAAAAAAGTCCCCAAATCCGTCCTTGTTGTCGATGATGAAGAGTTAATTCTTAATTTGCTAAAAAAAATCTTAGAACGTGAAAAATTTGATGTAATTACCGCTACCTCCGGTGAAAAAGCATTAGATATGCTATCTTCCAATAATATTGGAGTGGTTATATCCGATATTGAAATGCCCGGAATCGATGGCTTGGAACTACTTTCCAAAGTTAAAGCGAAAAATAAAGATATTTCTGTTTTGATGATTACCGGCAAAGGGGGTAAATATGACAAAAATTATGTCCTCAAAGCCGGTGCCGATGGCTATATAACCAAGCCTTTTAAAAACTTTGAAATAACAGAAGCGGTCACAAGACATCTCCATAGTAAAAATAGTTAAAATATCAATAAAATCTCATTTTTACAAAAGGGCTCACTGAATTGATAATTGTCAACTTTTGGCACTGTAGAGCATATCAAAAACCAGCATTCCCTTTTCGAGACAGCCATGGTCATCGCTTCCGGATTTTCTTATACCTACGATGACTTCATATAATCCATCCGCTTCGGGTACGCGGAATTTGCCATCTCGAAGGTCTAACTCATGGACTATTTCAGCAATTTTTCTGAGGGCTTTCCGGGGCAATCGGAAGGAACGCAAAAGCACTTCAAAAGTGCATAAATCATCAACGTGACTAAAATCTCCTCCATCAATATCAAAGCTGATATACTTACGGTCAACATTGGCGACCGATTGCCGCTTGATAAAACGAAACTTGGCTTGCCGGTCTATAAAACGACTGATGAGCCAAGCGGAAGCAATACGGTCAACAAAAGGTCGCGAGCGCGTTAACCATATTTTTTTTTGATACTCCCTTTGGTTTCTTAGCTTAATTAACGGTTGGGGGACATCGTGAACACCCTTCTCAAAGTTCCCAATCTTAGTTCGCAGTGCCATTGCTCGGTCATTGAGGGTTTTTGCCAGAGGTGAAGGGAAAAAGTCAATTCTTTTGATTTCTTCAAGCTCAGAGAGCAATTTATCGATTTGGGATATTAACTTGGCATTTTTTGTTTGCATGAGAGAAATATTTTCTGACTGTATTTTGGTTTCCAAAAGCTCCAAACACCTTTCGACTTGCAGATAATCCGCTTTTCTCTTGGATTTAAAAAGACTGACAAGCTCTTTTTGGCTTACTCCTTCAATACTACCGGTTTTGATAAATGCAGCTTCACCGTTACTGTTGACTATCTCTGATGTAAGCCATTGGCATAACTCAAAATTATCTAAAGAATAGGGTAAAATATAAACCGACCCCCTAAACGAAATAAATCCCGCTTTGGACATCTTTCGCCAAAACCGAACCCTATTCCTTGTCGGTTGAGAAGGAATACTATAAAAGAAAACAAGCCATTCTACTTTTTTCATTGACAATCCTCGTAATAGCTATTATAAAAGTAACATATGTTACAATAATATACAAGAGAAAAACTGTTTTTGCTTATACCGGAGAAATGATGTCAAAAAAATATGCCGCCATAATTTTAATAATATCAATAACTTCATTTTTTACTCCTGTTAAAGCACAGCATAGCCAACCCGATACTATCGGGGCTGTTAATATATCGGGCTCAATACAAGTTGATGGATGGTTAAAAGAAAAGCAATGGAAATTTGCCCCACCGGTATCAAATTTTATTCAACGCGAATTACAGGAAGGTCATCCGGCCACCGAACGTACGGAAGTACGCATCCTCTACAATAATTCTTCCCTCTATGTAGGTGTCAAGTGCTATGATTCCCAACCTGACAAGTTGGTTGCCAAAGGAATGAAATGGGATTTTGACTGGGGTTCGGATGATGACTTTGAAACTATTATCGACACCTATAATGATAAAAGAAATGCCTATCTTTTTATTATCAATCCCAACGGTGCTCAAGCGGATGCTCTGGTAATGGATAACGGCCGACAGTTTAATCTCGACTGGAATGGGGTTTGGAAAACAGCCACGCACATAACCGATAGCGGATGGAGTGCGGAAATCGAGATACCCTTTTCAACACTAAAATTCAATAATGAGAAAGAACAGACTTGGGGAATCAACTTTGAGCGCAATATCAGCCGCAAGCGAGAGCAAGACCTTTGGCAGGGTTGGTCACGTGACAGTGAATTGGAACAGGTCACCAGAGCCGGTACCTTAGTAGGTATCAGTAATATTAAAAGTACGAACTTGGCGGAACTCAGACCATATATAAAAGCAGGGGAAGAAAAACAAAAGAATCAGGATATTACCACCCTGAAGAACATTGGCGGGGACTTTAATTATCTGGTTACTCCCACCTTGAAACTCAATATAACAGCTAATACCGATTTTGCGGAAACCGAGGCTGACCGGGTACAAATTAACCTCACTCGTTTTCCTCTTTCCTATCCCGAAAAACGACAATTCTTTCTCGAAGGGGCAAATTTTTTTGACTTCGGTTTCGGTCATACCATCATCCCTTTTTACAGTCGAAGGATTGGATTAGCCAGCAATGGTGAGAGAATTCCCATTATCGGAGGACTAAGACTTTTAGGTAAATACAATGGTACCACCATAGGAGGTATGGTGGTACAAACCGCCAGAAAGAACAATACTCCCACGACGAATTTCGGAGTCGTACGCCTCAAAAGAGATATTTTCGCCCAGTCTACTATCGGTGTTATGGCAACAACACGAGCGGTATCGGATTCTTTCGCCGCCACCTACGGCATGGATTACCTCTACTCTACCTCGACTCTCTTTGGCAAACGAAATTTCACTTTAGGAGGAAGCGTCGCTCAAACTTACTCTTCAAAAGCATCAGCCAAAACAGGTCTCGCTCATCGCTTGCTTTTAAGCTATCCCAATGATTTCGTTGAATTTTCTACTGTTTGGGAGCGAGCCGACGCTAATTTCGACCCGCAAGTCGGTTTTATGCGCCGCACTAATTTTCAGATGTTTTACGGGAGATTAAACTTCAGTCCGCGACCGCGTTTCCTCCCATGGATACAACAATTAAGTATTAAGCCTTTGGATGCGGTTTATTATATGGATGATGATTCACATACTTTACAATCTCTTTGGACCGAATTTCGCCCCCTTGGCTTTTCTACCAAGAGCGGAGAATCTTTTGAATTTAACATTCAAAGAACAGCCGAACGTATTGAGGAAGAATTTGAAATTTATGAGGGGGTAATTATTAAACCGGCGGAATATTGGTCAACGCGCTGGGAATTACAATTGGGAACTTACAGAGGGCGCAAACTATCGATCTGGCTATTTACTAACTGGGGTGAATTCTATGATGGCACCAGAACGGAATTGGCGAGTGATGTCTCGCTAAAAGCAAACAAGCATTTTCGATTTAGTGCCGAATATGTGAACAACACCGTTAATTTATCGGGCGGTCATTTTGTTATCAATGAAATCGTTGGTCGTATCGAACACACTCCCAGCACAAAACTAACCAACTCCATCTTTGTTCAATGGAATGATGAAGACCAATATCTTATCGGCAACTTACGTTTTCACTGGCAACCCGACCCGGGAAAAGATATTTATTTGGTTATGGATGAAATTGTAAACAGTAAGTCTTCCCATTGGACGGTTCTAAAAGTCAATATTCTCGCCAAAGTGGTATGGAGATTTGTATTATAAGTATATAAGTAACATCATTTGATAATTTTATAGTAAAACCAACCAAAAATAAGAAAGGATATTAACAATGAAATGGGTCACAAGAGAAAGAGTTCACGTGGATAGGGTCGCCTGCCCTTGGCTCATAAAAAGATTTATAGACTCCGATGCTGAGTTTATTTTTGTCCCTCGAGGCACCGACCCTCAGACTATTACCGAGGGAACCCCTTTTGATATGAAAGGAGTTGAGCTCGGTCATCACGACGGCAAATGTTCCTTCGATGCTTTTATGGAAAAGTATAATATTCAAGATCCGGCGGTAAAAAAAATCCAGTTAATTGTCAGAGGAGCGGATATCGACACTGATAATCCACCGTCTCTTTCCATCGCCCTTGATATCTTGGCACGGGGTTATAGATTGATATGCAAAGATGATTATGAAACTTTGGAAAAAGAGTTCTATCTTTATGATGCCCTGTACGCCTATTTTAAAAAAGAGTTGGAAGACGATAAATAACAAATAGAAATCAATATTTGTCAAATATTAATATTGGGTCTGCTCTCTTGATTATAGGTGCCATTACCATAATTCAGACGATTATTTTTGGATATCAAAAAAACATTTGAAAAACAATTCCCGACGAGATAGCAAAAACGAACCACCCTACGATATAAAGTAACATCGGTCGCTTACCGATAATCTTCTGCGCCATTATGATTGTTGGTATACAGGTCCCCACCGAGCCCAGCAAAAAGGTAAAAGAAGGACCCGCCCCCAAACCAAGCTTTAACAACGCTAAAGTAATGGGTATTTCTTCCCCCTCACAGACATAAAGAGGAATACCGACGAGAGCGGCAACAGCATAAGCGAAAAATCCCGATGAGCCGATATATTCGGTTATGGCTTCTTTGGGAATCAATGTTGTCATCACACTGGCAATCAACATTCCCAATATAAAATATTTTCCCAATCCCCTCATAATGCCCCATAAACTTTTCCAGAATCCTTTTCCACCCTCCGATGCACATCCACAGCTACCGGATCCGCAATTACTTGGCTCCGAACTAAGAGCTATGGGCTTAGTTACAAATCCTTTTACTTTTTTACGTTCCATAAAATTAAAAACGATACCCAATAATATGGCACCTACCATCGATACAATTATTCTGGCCACGGTAAATTTCATCCCCAACATCCCATAGTTTAAAAATAAGGTGTGAGGACTTAAAAGGGGTGAAACCATAATAAAAGCACCGACAGTGCCAAGACGGGCTCCGCTTGTTTTTAAACCTTTCGCCATGGGAATGGTGGCACAAGCACATCCGGGTAATACGGCACCTAAAACACTAGCGCTTATCACCGACCTGGTGCCTTTACCGAGGAATTTAGTAGCCATTTCCGGTTTTAGATATACCTCCAAAAGAGCTCCGACAATAGTACCGATGAGAAAATAAGGAAAGACCTCAAGAGTCAATACTCCGAATTCTCTAACAACAGCCAAACTATAATCAACGATAAACATATATAAACCCTTTGTTATCATTTTCGCAGAGACGAAAATGATTTCGTAAAAAAATTATCTGCCGGTTATACTTTTTAAAAATTCAGTGTTTTCTCTCAAGATTTTCACCAGTCGTTTATTATGGAGAGAATAATATACCATTTTACCATCATTTCTATATTTCAATATTTTTTGTTCGTGAAGATATTTAAGCTGATGAGATGTTGCCGGAATACTCAAACCGATTACATGGGAAATATCACAAACACATAACTCAACTTTTTCCAAAGCAAAAATAATTTTTAACCGTGTGTCACTTGCGATAGCAGCATAAAGATTAACTAATTCAGACATTTCCCTTTTAGATAATAAATTCTTCTTGGAATCTCTAACCTTGTCAGCATTAATACATTTCATCCGACACGTAAGCGGATATTTCTTTTTATTG
>JAADHM010000149.1:6164-9004 GCA_013151855.1 FCB group bacterium
CCTTGTTTTAAACTATCATTACATTTTCGATAATACGAAAATAAAATGAATTATACTAATATTTTTTGGTAATTATTTCATTATCCAAGATATTTCATTACCAAAATCCCATAAAAACATTCCGCTTTAAGTTTTGGTTATTTATCCCGATAAAAGAGAGATAAGGATAAAAATATGGCAGATAGAGCAATTATTTATGGCGATATAATCAGCGAAAAAGAGCGCCAAAACATTGAGAAAAATTACCCTTCTTCCAAGGCTAAAATGTCTTGGGAAAAAGAGCCGTCGTTATGTAATAATAAAAAAGGCTCTTCCTTGGTGTTTGTTGACCTTGATAATCCCCTGTTTACTTCCGCTGATTTTTTAATCTCCATCGCCACCGCCGGTGAAAATACCAAGGTCATCGGCAAATCTCGAAACCCCAAGCAAGAAGAAGCCATACGAGTAGCCAAATTCGGAGTTACCGAATTATTAACTCCTCATCAATGCTTACAAAGATTGGATAATTTTTTAAATCAACTGGAAAAAGAACAAACATCTCAGAAAAATTCCAAATATAGTGTCAATGCTTTGATTGGCAGTTCCTCCCAAACAAAAGAAATAAGAAGGACTATTAATCTGTTAGCCGACGTGGATTTCCCCAGTGCTCTTATTTTAGGAGAAACCGGTACGGGGAAAAGCCTTGTCTCCAAGATTCTTCATCATACGGGCGTTAGAGCTGATCATAATTTAGTCGAAGTTAACTGTTCCGCTATTCCCGATGAATTGTTTGAAACCGAACTGTTCGGGCATACCCAAGGCGCTTTTACCGACGCTAAAAATGAAAAAATGGGACTCTTTGAGTACGCTCAACAGGGTACTTTATTTTTAGACGAGGTGGGGAATCTTTCCCCTTCGGCACAAGCCAAACTGTTGAAGATTTTAGAAGATAAAAAGCTGAGAAAAGTTGGAACGGTTAAAGAAAAAGATATCGATGTCCGAGTAATAACCGCCACCAATATTAACCTGGAAAAAACTATCGAACAAGGCAAATTTCGTGAAGACCTTTATTTCCGCTTAAATCTTTTAACACTGGAAATTCCTCCCCTCCGTGAAAGGCCGGTGGATATACCGGAAATAGTGAAACATTACCTCAAATTCTATTCTATCATATATGGTAAACCAAACATAGAAATTGATGAAGATGCTTTAGTAGAAATGAAAAATCATAAATGGCCGGGAAATGTCAGAGAATTGTGTAATGTAATTGAACGGGCCGTTCTATTAACTAAAAAAGATATTATCAAACTTCGAGATATCAAAACGGCTTTGAAAAAAGACCGTTTATCTGTCGCTGATAGACAACAAATTGTTATTGATATACCTCCCAATGGCCTGTCTCTGGAAAAAATAGAACAAAATATTGTTAAACAAGTCTTAAATATGTTTAACTGGAACAAGACAAAAACAGCCAAATATTTGGGTATTTCCCGCCCTCGTTTACGCAGGATAATGGGCAGTACAGAGGTGGAACAAAATCGACGCCAACGGTAATATTGGCACATTTTGTTCCGTTTTTCCGGATAATACATAATCATATATATATTAACATCTTATCTGATAATATTCATATCACCGGAACAAAACAGACCATTTATCGACAAAAGAAGGCTATTTCACCAATCTCCATCTTATATGATAACAATATGCACTACAAGAGGTTACAGCCACACCGAAGCCTTGGCACTACTTTTGCGATTGTTTTTTCTAAAAGTATTGAAGAAACAACCCAACAAAAGGAGTTTTTATGAAACACTTCAAATCTAACAGCTTTGCTTATGCGGCACTGTCGATCTTTATTTTGGCAGTGTTTATTTTCGCAGGCTGTTCCCAATCACCCTTGAGCAGTGATTCTGAATCAGCAACTCCCCATGTCTTACAGCGGTCAGCATCATTTCTATCTTCAGCTCAATTTGACCCGGCTAATTTGCACGCAGAGAAGGTGATATCAGCCGAACAAGGCGGCCAACTTACATTAATGGATGTAATATTGGATGTCCCTCCCGGAGCTCTTGATAATGATACTCTTTTCAGTATTGATATTCCCGATATTGATGTCTTTTACAATGAATTCGGTACTAATGGCTTGGTTTTCAAACAGCCTGTAAAAGTAACCATGTCCTATCGTGATGCCGATTTATCGGGAGTTAATGAAAATACCATAAGAATCGCTTGGTTTAACGAAGAAACGGGTGATTACGAGGATGTCATTTGTACTGTTGATAATGTTAACAAAACCGTAACGGGTTATCTTAAGCATTTTTCAGCTTATGCTTTAATCTCCGATTAACCAAATAACTATAGGATTAACTAACTTATAAAGTTGGATATAATAATGAATGAACTAATCGCAAATCGAGTAAGCAACAACCCTGGTAGCGGGATTAAAAACGGATTGACTTTACTTGATTTATCCCGAGGATGGCTTAAGCAAGGTAACCCCATTGTCGCTCTTGAATTGTTAAAAGATGCCATTGTCTCCCCTGAAGCACAACAGAACCAAGAACTAAGAGCTCAGATTTTAAAAGAAACCGGTCGTGCCAAAATGATGCAATCTGATTGGGAAAACGCCGAATCGGCATATCTGGAAGCACAGAATATTTTCTATAGAACCGATAACTTTAAAGGAGCTTCCGAATGCGCCCGAAATCGAGCAAATATGTGTTTTCAAAAAGGTTCATATAAAAATGCGGAAGAGCTGATTGAACAAGCTTTAAACTGGGCATCCGAAACAGGTGATTATGAATTAAGAGCTACTATTTTAAATACCTCGGGAGCCATAAAATCAGTTACGGGAGACT
>JAADHM010000169.1 GCA_013151855.1 FCB group bacterium
ACGTCGTCTTACCATGATCTACGTGACCTATCGTACCCACATTTACATGCGGCTTCGTTCGCTCATATTTCTGCTTCGCCATAACTCAGGCTTATCCTCCAAAAATTACCTTAAGCCCAGAACCAGGATTGAACTGGTGACCTCATCCTTACCAAGGATGTGCTCTACCGACTGAGCTATCTGGGCTAGTTAAAAAAATTTTACTTACCCAAAAAAAAAGCAAGCCAAATCAGCTTCCAAACAAGTTTAAAAATTAAAATAAATAAGCGAAATATGTCAAGCTAAATTTTTAGCTAATTGGCATTTATCTTAAAAATCTTTTTTCTTGTAATTCGGTAAATTTAACACAATTTTAACTAAAAATGTTCATTTTTTATACATTTTTTAAATAAAAGCATCGAAGGTAAATTTATCAAGAAGGTGTAAGTCATTAAATAACAATGGAAAGGGTGGGATATTCTCATAAAAAGCGGGAGACGAGATTCGAACTCGCGACCAACAGCTTGGAAGGCTGTGACTCTACCAACTGAGTTACTCCCGCAAATATTTTTTAAAATATTTTATTTATTAGAAAATGGCAAGATATTTTTATACTAATCAATATATATAATTATAAGATATTTGTAAATAAACATTTTAATTTTTGAAAAATATTAGTTAAAAAAAATAAAATACTAATTTCTGATAATTAACAAATTTTTTGTCGATAGTCATATTAGATACTAAAAGTGTCGATTTATTGACTTTTTTTTAACTATGGTTATATTACGAAAAACAGAAGAATTACTTTTAATTTTATCATTAATTCTGAAGTACTGACCATTTCATTATTACTATATATATTTTGGAGGAAAAATGACATCACGCCACAAGCTTTTTATTATTTCAACCTTAGCGGTTATATTTTTCTTGAATGCTAATTCAATTTGGGCTAAAAGTAAAAATCAAATAAACACATTTAATAATTTACGTCCGAGGGCAAGTGCCATTAAACCCAATCAAACAACGATTTCATCAAAAGCTAATATTATTAGAGTGGTCATAAAATTTAAAGACCAAGCACAAGTTCAATTTAAAAATAAAACTTTATTTTCCAAAACGGGCTCTTCTTTATCGACAGCCAAAACAATATTAAAACCTTACCTTAGTTCAAACTTTGAGCGTCTTTTCAATAAATTCTCAGCATCAAAGTTAAAACACGATAAAGAAATAATGCAGTACAAAACAGGACAAGAACTCGCCGACCTCAATAGTTATTACCTAATTAATACCACTTCACCTGTCGAAGCGGAACAATTAATAAATCAGCTAAACCAACTCGATATCGTAGAAATTGCTTATGCCGAACCGATGCCGGAACCGGCGGGAGATATTTACCCCCCGACTCCGGATTACTCACCTTTTCAAGATTACCGCAAAGCGGCTCCCACCGGTGTCGATGCCGATTATGCCAATACCCTCCCCGGCGGAGACGGTAGCGGTGTTAAAATAATCGATATCGAAGGCAACTGGCAAACCACTCATGAAGATTTGGATAAGGCTTTAGGCGGCATTATTGCCGGAGATCCGATTAATGATTTAAGCTGGCGCAATCATGGCACCGCTGTTTTAGGAGAAATGATTGCCGGCGATAATGGTTACGGTGTCACCGGCATCTGCCCCGGTGCCGATATTGGGATGGTATCTATTGGTACCATATCAACCGCTCAAGCATTATATACCGCTGTTGACAATCTCCAAGCCGGTGATTTAATTTTGATTGAATTGCATGCTCCGGGTCCTCATTACAATTTTGAAACGCGCACGGATCAGTTGGGTTATGTCTGTATGGAATACTGGCAGGCAAATTTCGACGCTATTCAGTATGCCTGGGCCAAAGGTATTGTCGTTATTGAAGCGGGAGGCAACGGTGCGGAAAATTTTGATGATACCAATATCTACGGTCAACTTTTTGACACCACCTACCGTAATTCCCATGCTATTATTGTCGGTGCCGGTTATCCGGCTTCTTCTTCCAATGACCTGCAAAAGCATGGTTTTTCCAATTATGGCGCAAGAGTGAATCTTCAGGGTTATGGTTCGGGTGTGTATACCTGCGGATACGGTAGTCTTTTTGATGGTGGCGGAGATGAAAATCAATATTATACCGCCACTTTCGGCGGTACCTCTTCCGCATCCCCGATTATAACCGGTACCGCCGCCTGTTTACAAGGGTATTACAAAGCAACTTACGGAGTAACGTTAACATCGGATTATATCCGCAATAATTTGGTAGCTTACGGCACACTACAGTTAGGAGATACTTCATTACATATAGGGCCACGTCCTAATCTCCAAGCATCTATCTCTAACCTTAGTACCCCGCCATCACTTTATACGAATCCTTTTTATTTGGACACAACGATTAATGATAATGATATTGCTACCGAAGATTTATGGCTTTTCAACCGCTCCAACACCGATAATATTTATTTTTATATTTATGACCGTGATTCTTTAGCCAAAGGGGTTGTCAATAGCAACTGGCTTCAAGTTTCCACGCAATCCGGCTTTATCCCTCCGGCAGATTCTTTCCTGATTAATGTTACTTTAGATGCCACTGTTATAAGTCAACGAGCTGAAAAGTACAAAGGGGTAGTTCAAATATTATGGGGACACAGTGCCGGTTCCTTAGACTCCACATCTTATGTGCCCGTTTACCTTACCATACCATGTAATGACAGTTCTTATACCACTTTTTCCTCTAACGATATCGGAGGTCCCACTTACAATTGGATATCGGCAAAAGCATTAGGGACTAAAATAGCCAATAGTTCTTTTTATGGTACCGGTGCTAATCCCTTAGACGACGGCACTTCCGGACCTTTATCTTTAGGATTCAGTTTTCCTTTTTATAATAATTATTACGATAGTATTTATATTGGAACCAATGGTGGTTTTTCATTTACTGATACTGATCTTACAATTGGAGGTTATTATTCAGGACTTGATATTCCCGGTACTCCTTTTTCCACATTTATATCCCCCTTTTGGGATGACTTAATTATCGACCCTACCATTGTTCCCGAAGCCGGTGTTTATTATTACACCAATGCCACCAATGATACTACCGTTATTGAATGGTACCGTCTGGAAAACTTTAACAGTACTGACGATACGCTAACCGATTTTGAAGTTATCTTATCTGCCGATGGCAACATATTATGTCAATACAACAACGTTGGTAATAGTGGTTTAGAACAAACCGCTTTAATCGGCATTTCAGAGATTGAATGCCATGCCAACAATTATTATAACAACGGGAACAATCCGGCTCACGTTGTGGCAAATTCAGAAGCTGTTCTCTTTAAATATAATTATGAATATAGGATGGCTGGTGATGTTAATAACGACGGCAAAGTAAATGCTTCCGATATGTTAATTCTAATCAATTACATGTTTGCCAGTGGAGTTCCCCCAGAACCTTATGATATGGGTAATGTTGACTGTATAGATGATATAAACGCCAACGATGTTCTTTATTTGATTAATTACATGTTTAACGAAGGTCCTGAACCTTGTTCAACATGGATATATACGAATTGAGATTTTAACAAACAGAATTTAACAAAAAATTAAACTAAACCCGATTAGTTTTAATCCAATTAAGAAGTTTAATATCTGTTTTGTTAATTTGTATTTTATAAAAAGGCAAATAATGCCGATTGTGACCAATTAAGAAACTGCTGGGGGAAAAGCCCTATTCCCAAAGTACCAATAACTGTAATTACTAAAACGATTATTATGGAAAGTGAGTATTTTACCGGTATAAAGCTCTTGTCGGAACTATCGAAATAACTTGTTTTGACTACTCTTAGATAATAATATACGGACAAGAATGAATTCAACATACCAATGACAGCTAACCAAATATACCCACTTTTAATAGCGGCTGAAAAGATATAAAATTTACCAAAGAAACCGGCCGTGGGAGGGAAACCTGCCAAAGCAAACATAAATAAGGTCAAAACCGCCGCCAGATAAGGATGAACCTTAGCCAGTCCCACCAATTCTGAAAAATCCGATTTACAACCGGAGCGGGTTTCCATCAAAGTTACTACGGCAAAAGCACCCAAATTAAACATTATATAAGCGACCAAATAAAAAATTGCCGCCGAAATAGCATCATTTCCCCCGACTGTTAAAGCCACCAAGATATAACCGGCATGGGCGATGGAAGAATATGCCAAAAGTCTTTTGATATTATTTTGTTTCAAAGCCAAAATATTACCGACCGACATCGTCAACACGGCTAATACCCAAAAAACTGTCGATAACATCATAACATTGGCAAAACCAAAAATGAAAATCCTAAGAAGGGCGGCTATTCCCGCCGCTTTAGGTCCTACCGAAAAGAATGCCGTCACCGGCGTTGGAGCGCCTTCATAAACATCGGGAACCCAACTATGGAAAGGTACCGCTCCTATTTTAAAACCAAACCCCACTAAAATTAGCGCCATACCGGTTAACATATAAGCGGGCGAGTTCGACATAATAAAGTGAAAATCAGCTACAATGCGGCGCAAATCGGTGGTTGATGAAGCACCGTAAATAAATGCGATACCCATCAACAAAAAGCTACTGGCAAAAGCACCCATGATAAAATATTTTATGCCGGCTTCGGAAGACCAAAGAGAACGTTTGGCAAAACCAGCCATAACATATAAGGGAACAGACATTATCTCCAACCCCAAAAAGATGACAATCAAATCGGTGGTGTTGGCCATCACCATCATCCCCATGGTAGAAATCAAAAGCAAAGCATAAAATTCCGGGCGGTTGATCCCTTTACTTATCATATAGCGATGAGCAATTAATAAAGACAACAAAGCGGTAACATCAAAAATCAATTTGAAAGTAACCCCGAAACTATCACAGGTAATCATCCCGAAAAAGCCCGATTCTTGATGACCCCATTGCTTGAAAATCATCGCTATGGATACAACAATACCAATTAAAGCAATATAGGGAGCTATGCGATTAGCACTTTTGTGAAAGACAGAGACAAGAATCAAAGCAGCAGCGATTAACAAGCTGATTTCCGGATAAATGATACTAAAATTTATTGAAGCCGAAGTTAAGTCCATCTTTCTTTTCTCTCTATATGAATGACGACCGTCATATTGCTAATTAAAAACCTCATCCACCACCGAAACCAATTTTAACTTCCCCGTTTTCAACGATAACGGGAACAATCTCTTGCCCCTTAGTCAGTGCCAAAACCTTTTCTTTTGCTTCGGGAGTACGGTAAATATTAATTTCTTCAAAAATTATCCCTTGTTCATTATAATGTTTTTTAGCAGCAGCACAATAAGGGCAACCGTCTTTGGTATAAATGGTTACCTTACTCATTTTGTTAACTCCTCTGAAGATAATGAAAAATTCCTGTGACTGATTTTATTTACGACCAACTTTTTCTTTATTTGAAAATTAGCATCTACTTCCACCGTTTTAGCTCTGGCAACCTGAAGAATTACCTGCTTAACAGCCGGTTCGATCCGCTCGAAAAGCGGTTTGGGATAAATACCAATCCAGAAGATTATCACCACCAAAGGAATCATGATTATTTTCTCACGCCAATCTATATCAATCAATTTTTTATTCTCAGGCTTGGTAACTTTTCCAAAAAATACCCGTTGATACATCCATAACATATAACAAGCGGAAAAGATGACGCCGGAAGCGGCGATAATTCCATAAACCATATTCGCCTTAAAAACACCCAAAAGGATTAAAAACTCTCCGACAAATCCATTGGTCAAAGGCAACCCTATGGAGGAAAGAGTAACAATCATAAAGATGGCCGCATAAACCGGCATTACCTTGGCAATACCGCCAAAATCTTCAATCAAACGCGTATGACGTCGTTCATAAACCATACCTACCAACAAAAATAAAGCACCCGTAGAGATACCATGATTTATCATTTGTATGACCGAACCATCAAGCCCTTGAACATTCAAAGCAAACATGCCCAACATCACAAAACCCATATGAGAAACCGAAGAAAACGCCACTAACGACT
>JAADHM010000031.1 GCA_013151855.1 FCB group bacterium
TAACGATCAAAAATTTTAGGCACATTTTCTTTTTTAATACCAACACCGTTATCCGTTACCCGTACAGCGAGATAATCAACTTTTTTATGTTCCGGTTTTTCCACAAGACCATAAACTTCCAACTTACCATTTTCAGACAGAGCATCAATGGCATTGATAAACAGATTGATAAATACTTCCAAAATTTGATTTTTATTTATAATTATATTCCAATCGGCATCATCAAACTCGGTAGTCAAGGATATGTTTTTTTTGCGCAAGTCAGGTCCTACCAATTCAGCCGCTTTATCTACAATTTTTCTTAAATCAATTTTCTCCGTTTGATATTTTTTGGGGTTGGAAAAATCAACCAACTCTCTTACCAATTCATTCATGCGATAAACTTCATCTTCCACATTTTGAAAGAGTTCTGAATTTTCTACATTATCAGCCCATCTTTTTTTAATAATTTGAAGTCCTCCCTTAATAGTCGTAAGAGGTCTGCGGAGGTCATGAGATATTTCCGAAATCATATTTCCCATCGTCAATAATCTGGTAGCATTCAAAAGGGATTTCTCTTTTTCAAACAATAGAGCTGACTGAGAAATAACCAGTTTTGCCAAAGATATATCATCTTCACCATAAACCTTTTTCGTATTGGCTCCCAGATAGAAGATATTCGATAACTCTCCATATTTTAATATGGGAATAGCCATATAAGCGTTCTGGGGAGACGGGAAAAATGTATTATGTCTAATCATTTCAGCGATAGCTTCGCTCATGGCAAAGATATCATTAAAATCAATATTTTCATTATCAAGGGGCTTAAGGACAATATCATCCCATTTCATTTTCTTAAGGTTAATTTTGCCGCTTTTGGTTAAGGGGATATCCGGCAAACCGGAGACACCATCGGCAACAAAAATCTTATTCTCTTTGTCCCAGTTAAACCAAATGGAATAATCGATAGGGAACACCCGTTTCAATTTATCAATCAATCTTGTTCTAAAATCACCCATAGACTGAATTTGCGGTAAATCTTTGGTAATCTCATGTAGAATTTCAAACTCAATTAATCTTCTTTTATTTTTTTCGAATTGGTTGGCATCATCAACAGCTATGGCCGCCTGCGAAGCAAAAGTGGTTAGCAACCTCAAGTCGTTTTTGGAAAAACCTCCGCCATTTTGTTTATTAGCCATATTGATGACACCAATAACTTTATTTTTTATTTTTAAGGGAGCACACAAAAGTGATGCCTCACCATATTTTTCTTTATTGATTCTCTGGAAACGTTCATCATGTTCAACATCGCCGATAATTAAAGGCTCACCATTTTTAGCGACATAACCGGCTATTGACTCGCCAATAGAGAGACGGGTCGCTTCTACAATTTTTCTTTCCAAACCGATAGCGGCTTCAATAGTTAGAAACTCCCTTTTCTCATCTAAAAGCATAATAGAACCAATTTGAGCTTCGGTCACATTGGAAGCCAAAGCCACAATTTGGCGTAATAACTCTTTTAAATTAGCCGTAGAACCAATCGATTTCCCGGCTTCATACAAAGCATTGAGTTCGTTGATACGCCGCTGTAAAATGAGATTGGAGATTTTCAATTCTTCCATAAGACGTAAACGATTCAAGTCCGAACGCCTTTTTTCCAAAGCACGTCTGACCGCCAATTCCAGTTGGGTAAATTCCACCGGTTTCATCAGGTAGTCATAAGCACCGAGAGAAATGGCTTCAATGGCAGAATTCAAAGAAGCATAACCGGTCATCAGAATAACCGGAATATCGTCATCCACTTCCTTGACAATCTTTAAAAGAGCCAAACCATCCAATTCGGGCATTTTGATATCGGAAATAACCAAATCAACCTTGCTATTTCTGATTGTTTTAACAGCTACGGTCGAACTTTGAAAGGTATTCACTTGAAACCCGGCATTGGACAACAGAGCACCGAGAGAATCACACATTCTCTTTTCATCATCGATTAAAATTATTTTTTCATTTGCTACCATATTACTCATCGCTGCTATTGTTTATCGGCAATTTTATTTCAAAACAACCACCGGTATCCACATTTTTGTAAGTTATTATTCCATTATGTCTTTTTACGATACCATAGCACACGGAAAGTCCCAAACCGGTCCCTTTGCTGGGTTCTTTCGTGGAAAAAAACGGCTCGAAAATACGGGGAATATTCTCAGGCGGTATTCCCGGACCGGTATCACAAAACTTAACTAACACACTTTCGCCGTCACAACCAACACTGACATCAAGCTTTCCCCCTTCATTCATAACATCGCTGGCGTTAATAATAATATTCAAAAATACCTGTTTAAGATTTTCCGGAGACGCTTCAATCTGGGGACACTGGGGGTCGAACCGTTTGATTAACTTAATATTTTTATTTTCTAACTGCCTCTCGATAAGAAGTAAAACATCCCCTAATACTTTAGCCACATCCACTTTTTGAAATTCAAGTCCTTTGGGTCGATGGAAATCAAGCAATTCTCTGACAATACGGGCAATACGATCGATTTCTTCGCCAAGAATTTTAGAATAATTGATAATTTCATCATTATCCTGAGCTGTTTGCCGAATTAAAAGAATGTAATTTTTGATAATTCCCAAAGGATTATTTATTTCATGAGCCACCTTGGCAGACATTTCCCCCAGAGCAGCCAGTCGCTCGGAATGCACCAGTTGCTGTTGTGTGGAACGCAGTTGCTCGATAGCTCGTTTTTCCGCTTCATACAACCGCGTATTTTCAATAGCCACCGATATTTGATTACCCAAAATAGAGAGAAATTCGATATCATCTTTACTAAATTCACGTTCCGATATTTTATCGGTAATAAGAAGTAACCCGCTTAAATTACTCTGATATATTAACGGAACCACCAAACCGGGATGGAACCTATCAAGGATTTTTTGCTCTTTGTCGTTGGCCAGTTCTTTCATAAGATCATGTGTCATTACCGGACGATTTAATTTGGTTAGATAATTAATAAGAGGGGTACCGGCTTTAAAACTGAGTTTCTGATCGGGGAATTCACCCGAACCTTTGTGCTTGGCCACAACATAGAATTCATCCTGTCTTTTCTGAGCCAAATAAACAGATGCTTTGGACGCTCCCACTTGCGCCAAAGAAGTAAAAATAAAAGTATCGAGTAACTGCTCATAATTCAAAACCGCATTAAAATTACGACTAATCTCAAAAACAGTGTAAAGGTCAAATATTTCTCTTTTTAACTGACGGTTAGCTTTGGTAAGACTGGTTATTTTCTCTTCCAGTTCTCTCTTGAGAAGATTGACAGCATCATTTTTCCGAGGGGCTAACAAGGAAACTGAATTTTTTGATTTTTGCGTATGTTTCCCTGTTCTATTCTTTGTGGTTCTATTTTTTTTGTTAGTGGTCATTATATTTTAAATTTCTCGAAAAATTCGCCAACCAAAAAATGAGACCCGATTATGATCAATATATCGTCAGGGGAACAAATTTTCAACAGTTTTAAATAAGCCGTTTTCAAACTGCCAAACTTTACGAAAGGTACCCCATGAAAATCAATATCTCTGATTAACTCGAACAAATCACTGGATCTTTTGGTGGCCAAAGGGACCAACGCATACAATAAACTAATCGCTTTCAAGCTATTATAGATTTTTTGATGTTCTTTTCGTTTCACAAAACCGGTAATGATAAAAGCTTTTCGGCGGGGATATTTCCATCGGAAAGATTCCACAAATGATTTCACGCCGGCAGTATTATGACTAACATCAAAAATATGAATCGGTTTATTTTTATATTCCACAACCTGAAAACGACCGGGCCAAGAAGTATGAGCAATACCGAAATAAATCGCTTTCGGTGACACCAAAAAACCGTTTTGATTTATAAGAGAAAGGGCTTTTAAAACCAACGCCGCATTTTTTAATTGATGCGTTCCTATCAAAGAAAGAGGCAAGTTTTTTATATTTAAACCATTATAATTGAAGTTTAGCTTCATTTCTTGAGAATTACCATAAAAATCATTTCGATTTAATTTGTAAAAAGGAGCTTTCATTCGTAAGCATCGTCGTCTGATTACTTCCTCTGCTGTCTTGGGTAACAAACCAATCAAATGCGGTGTCTTTTCTTTAATGATACCCGCTTTTTCTCTGGTTATTTTTTGGATGGAGTTACCCAAAATTTCTATGTGGTCACGACTTATATCAGTAGTGATAGTCAATATCGGTTTGAGAACGTTGGTAGCATCCAACCTTCCGCCCAAACCGGTTTCTATAACGGCCACCTCGACATTAACACGAGCAAAATAGTTTAATGCCATAGCCGTTAGAAGTTCAAAAAAGGAAAGCTTTCGTCTTACCAATAGTTGACGATATTTATCGATAAAGTTAATCACCGCCGGTTTGGGAATCATTTTCCCGTTCACTCGAATACGTTCCCGCAAGCTCACCAGATGAGGGGAAGTAAACAATCCCGTTTTATATCCTTGAGCCCGCAAAACAGCTTCCAACATAGCGGCGGTGGAACCCTTCCCATTGGTTCCGGCAATATGAATGGTTTCGTACTTAGTTTGCGGGGAACCGACGGAGGATAAAAAATGCTTGATGTTTTCCAAACCCAGTTTCATTCCGAAAAATTCACGCGAAAGAATAAATTTTTCCGCAGAAGCATAGGAATGCTGGGGCATTATTGTCTCCACATATAATGAAGAAATTTTATGACCGTATCACGCAAATCTCGACGATTGACAATACAGTCAACGAATCCCTTGGCAAGGAAAAACTCTGTCGATTGAAAACCTTCGGGAAGGTCCTGACCGATTGTCTGCTGAATCACCCGAGGACCGGCAAACCCGAGAAGCGCTTTGGGCTCGGCAAGGATAACATCCCCCAAAGAAGCATAGGAAGCCATCACGCCGGCAGTGGTGGGATTGGTAAGAATGGAAATATAAGGAATCTTTTTTTCAGCTAAAATGGCCAACAAAGCTGAAGTTTTCGCCATCTGCATCAGAGATAAAATACCTTCTTGCATCCGTGCTCCACCGGATGAAGAAATAATAATCAAGGGGATTTCATTATTGATGGCTCTTTCGATAGCACGGGCAATTTTCTCCCCCACAACGGAACCCATCGAACCGCCGATAAACTCAAAATTCATGATGGCAAAAGAAACTTCAATACCGCCAATTTTCCCCATGCCACTGGTAACCCCTTCGATTTTACCTGTTTTCTGTTGTGCCTGCTTGATGCGGTCGGAATATTTTTTGGAGTCTTTGAATTTAAGTGGATCTTGGGAACTAAGATTAACATCGTATTCGTCCAAATAACCATCATCGAGCAACAAGCTAATGTACTTTTGGCTGGAAATCCGAAAATGAAAATCGCAGTTGGGGCACACCCACAGAAGTTCTTCCATTTTCTTGCTGTAAACGACTTCCCCACAGGATTTGCATTTAGTCCATAATCCTTCCGGGATATTTTTCTTCTCTTGTGGCGTTAAACCAGTCTTATCTTTTCTAAACCAAGCCATAGACAATTATTCCCTTATCTTATGATAGATAACAAACCATTACCAAAGCATCCTCAAGGGGTTTCCGATAATAATTAGGACGGCGGTATAAAACATGGAAACCGTATTTTTCGTAAAATTTTAGCGCCTTTTCATTACTGGGGCGTACTTCCAACAAAATAAACTCACAATTTCGCTCCGTAACAACTTTTAAGATATTCTCTAAAAGCTGTTTGGCAACCGATTTTCTGCGATAATTACTATCAACGGCAATATTGGTCAGATGGGCTTCATCATTTACGATATAATAACAAGCATAACCAACAATCTGACCATCCCCTTCGGCAACCAATCCCCCCCAGCCTTCTATTTCAATTTGTTCCTCAAAAGCCTCATAAGACCATGGGTCGGGGAATATATTGCGTTCCAACAAGATAACCTCGGCTAAGTCATTTTTAGTCATAGCCCTGATATTAACTTGTAATTTTTTTTTATTTTTGATTTCTGAGTTCAAAATTGATTTCCGCTTGTGATTTTTGTAAATACATCGGTTCTATC